>JBMYQZ010000164.1:0-9299 GCA_049601855.1 Limisphaerales bacterium
AAATACGATCAGATGTTCGCCGACGGCTTCACGCCGATCAAACGCTGGGGCCAACCCCAGGATGTCGGCCAAGCCGTAACCGCCATCGCAAAAGGTTATCTTCCTTACTCTACCGGAGACACGATCAACGTCGACGGTGGCTTCCACGTGCGGCGGCTCTGATGCAGCATCGTTGTCCCCCTGACCATTCACGCCTCCATCACTGGCGATGAGATTTCCGTGAGCCGGTTGAATCCGGCCTGAAGGTCGGGTTGTTGGACAGAAGCTCCGCTAACGACTGAATTTGCTCTGCTGACAAGCGGCCTTGCTTGTCCGTGTGAAACGCCGGCATCAACGAATTCGGTTTCCCATTCGTGATCAAGACCTTCCACTGCTCGCGGCTCAGTCGATGTCTCGAAATATCAGACACCATCGAATCTGGTAGGGGAATCGCCGACTCGTGCGATCAAGAAAAACGGCAGTTTCATCGGAGCCCTTCGACAGCAAGAACGGTCGAACGGTCAGCAGATAATCGTCGAACTGTCGTGTGGCGGTGGCTCCCAGAGGAACTGCCCTTTGTTTGCTGCCCTCGCCAGGCACGATGGCCGTCCGGCGGGGAAGATCGAGATTGGTGAGATTCAGCCCGATGATTTCCGCTGCCCGGATGCCCGATGAGTAAAGCAGTTCAAGCATCTCCACGATCGCCCCGGGCAAAGCCAGGCTTTATTAAATCAGCAGTCAAATAATTGACAATCGCGAAGCTTCGGGTATTCTCTTCTCAATAAACACTCAGCATGCTCAAGAAGCGGATTAAATATGAAAGTGGGGCTCCGGTTTATCACTGTATCGGGCGTATCGTTGGCGGGGAGATGAAGCTGGGGGGTGAGGAGAAGGAGTATTTCCGGCGGATGATTTGGCGGGTGGCTGAGTTTTCAGGGGTGGAGGTGATTACTTACTGCGTGATGAGCAATCATGTGCATCTCCTCATTCGAGTGCCAGTAGTGAAAGATCTACCGGATGCGGAGATTTGCCGGCGCTTGGTCAAGTATTACGGAAGGCGCGAGCCGTGGGTGCAGTTGGTTTGTGACAATGTGAGGCGGGGGATCCGAATGGATCGATTGCTGCGCGAGCGGTTGTTGGCGCGGATGGGTGATGTGTCCCAGTTCATGAGTACGTTGAAGCAGCGTTTTTCGAAGTGGTACAACAAGAAATACAAGCGGTTTGGGACTTTGTGGGCCGAACGGTTCAAGAGTGTGTTGATTGAGGACGCGTCAGAAGCCTTGCGGACGGTGGCGATGTACATCGATCTGAATCCGGTGCGGGCTGGCTTGGTGGATGATCCGAAGGATTATCGGTTTTGCGGGCATGCCGAGGCGGCGGTCGGAAATAGACAGATTCGCCGGGAGACGATCGAACTTTGTGAGGCTGATACATGGCAGAAGGCGTCCGGGGAGTACCGGCAGATCATGATTGTGTATGCCGGAGAATCGAATGGACCGAACAAGAGAGCCTTGAGCCAGGAGCAGGTGAAAGCGGTCCTGAAGAGGGGAGGCAAGGTTGAGTTGGCAGATCTGCTGCGACTGCGGATTCGTCATCTGTCAGATGGACTCGTGTTCGGCTCGAGGGAGTTTGTGGAGGAGGTCTTCGAAGAATTTCGGGATCGGTTTGGGAAACAGAGGCGTAGTGGGGCGAGGAAGCTACACGATCTGGGCTCCGGCATGGCGAGTTATGCTTCGATGCGGGATTTGCGTAAGGACGCGGTTGGGTAGGGCCTGTGTGTGGGCAGCTTCCTCTGACGTTTCGGGTTTCCACGGGTTCCTGCCCCAAATTGATCCGCCTCGCGTTAGACTATGTTCGGCACCGTGGTCCGGAGCAGGCAGCATGTCTCAGGTCTTGACGGGTTGTGATGGAGGTGCGGCTGCTGGTTTGGTAGGCGCATACTCTGAGGGGAGGCTTGACCGAGGCTTGACCGAGGCGGGACTGGTGCCGTTAGCCTTGGGTTATGCGAAATATCTCGGCGATTGCCTTGGTTCTGCTAGGAGGGTTTGCAGTGATGGTCCTGGAGATCATCGGGGCGCGTTACCTGGTGAAGAACTTCGGGGGATCGTTCTATGTGTGGACGAGTCAGATCGGGGTGATCCTGATTGCACTGGCTTTGGGGTACGTGATTGGGGGTTCGTTGGCGGATCGGTTCAAGATGGCGGCTTTCCTGGCATGGCTATTGATACCGACGGGAGTGTTTGTGTTCTTGATTCCCCAATTCGCGGATCGATTGGTGGAGGCGATCGTCATGCGACATCCGGCGGATGAGGATATTCCAATCGTGTGGCAGAAGCTGGATCCGGCGATCGGGAGTGGGTTGATCTTTTTGCTGCCGTGCTTCGTGTTGGCGACCCTGTCGCCGTACATGATTCGGCTTTCGGCCCGGAGCTTGGATCACGTGGGGCGGGTAAGTGGGCGGATCTATGCAGCGAGTACGATGGGGAGTATTGCGGGCGTATTTTTATCGGGATATGTGCTGATCGATCACCTGTCGCTTTCGTCGATTTTTCGATCCACGGGAGTGTTGGTGGCGACACTGGGTGGCATGACCTTGTTCATGGACCGGTGGATGAACACTGAGGAAGCAGAGCCGGCGGCCAAAACAGGTGACGCGGCGGGGGATTGAGCTTACTGTCATCAATCTGGACCCATCTCCGAACATGAACTTATCTCGACCCATCGGGAGCTTTATTTGTGCACTGGTTACGTTGCTTGCGGGATTGGCTCCTTCGCGCGCGGCTTTGGTGTTTCAACAAACCAGTGCGTATCATCATGTGCAGGTCTTCGATAAGAACGGGATTCGGACCCTGAGTTTCAATGGGACACAGGAGACTCGGATGTCGTTGCAGCAACCTCTGGCGGGGCATTTTCTTTACACGGAGTTGTTTCACATGCCGTGGATCTGGAACAACAACATCACGAACGTGTTGATGATGGGGCTGGGCGGCGGGAGCACGCAGCGGTCGTATCAATACTACTATCCAGATGTGAACATCGACACCGTGGAACTCGACCCGGTGGTGATCGGGGTGGCGATGCAGTATTTCGCGGTTAAGCAAAACGCGAAGCACCGGATCATCCGTTCGGATGGGCGGCAGTATTTGCGCCGCTCAAACAAGAAATACGATGCGATCCTGATGGATGCTTACACGGTCAATCGATATGGCTCGTTTATTCCGTACCAACTGGCCACGAAGGAGTTCTTTCAAATGGCTCATGCCAAGATGTCGCCGAACGGTGTAATCGCGTACAATGTGATCGGATCCATGAGCGGTTATCGGGCGGATATTCTGGGTGCGGTTTATCGGACCATGCGGACCGTGTTCCCGCACGTGTACATGTTTCCGGCGACCGATTCGCAGAATGTTGTGTTGATCGGGACCAAGACCGGCTTGCCCTACAATTCCCAGATGGTTCGGCAACGGATCAGTCAACTGATTGAAAGCAAACGGGTAAGGATACGGACTTTCAGCACGCGGGCCAATTCACTTCGCTGGGGCATTCCGCCAACGGCGGCGCGTTCTCCGGTGCTGACTGATGATTTCGCGCCGGTGGATGGCTTGTTGACGAAGGCGAAGCGCTGAGGATCAGTCGCGTGCGTGGCCGGGGTGCGTGCAGGTGCAGATCTCGGAGATGGAGCGTGGCTGGTAGGTGCCACCGCTGGGGCAGGAGGGCATGACCTTGAGGATACGCACGAGGCTGCGGGTGGAAGGCACGGCGTTGGGGTTGCCACGGACTCTCTCGCCCCATTGTTTTTTCGCACTGTCGATCTTTTCCTGGTTCTTGTGGCAGGTGTTCCGTTCGGCTCTAGCCTTGCCGGCTTTAAAGCTTGGGATGGCGACGGTGGCGACGAGTTTCATGGGCTTGATGAAGCTGGAGTTCAGCATCTGACGCGCCGGTTCCTCGGTGCTCATCGTGGTCCATAGCCAGCCGTCATTGCTGGACTGCATGGCTGAGTAAGAACTGCCGCCAGGATGCATCACCTCAAGGAAGCCATGAACGAAACCGGCCATCTCGGTTTCTTCCAATTTCGTCATGTGAAGATGGAGATCCCGCTGGAGGCTGGCCAAGCGGTCGCTCGAGTAGCTGAACACGCGACCCATTTGCGGGGCATCGGCAGCGAGGAGTCCGAAGGCGTCTTCTTTGTTCAGACCCTCACCGGCCTTGGCGTTGGCGATGCCCTTGAGAATGGATTCACCGGTGGAGAACATCAGGTGCTCACCGTCGAATCCAAGCGTCCACCGCCAGTCCTTGTTGTTCTCGTTGAGCGGATCCATCACGAGCATGCGGAGCTTGCCTTCGATGACCTGCTTGTTGCCTTCCTTCTCGCCGAACTCGGTGCGGAAGGAATCATAAATCCGGGAATCACGCGTGCCGATGACGAGGGCAAAGTCAGGGCGATCGATCTTGTAGGCCTTGCCCGTGTTCGTGTCACCGAGTGTGAGTTGATCCTCGGGATTGCTGGTGACGATGATGCCGATGCCGTCAGTGATACCACCAAGCAATTCCGAGACATCCATGCCGACGGCTTTTTTCATTTCTTCCTGCGACTTGCTGAAGCTCTCCTGGACTTCCGGTGTGCCCACGATGGCGATCTCATCCGACAAAATCTGCCACGCGGCGGCATAATCCAGGTTGGCGAAGGTTGCGTAAACCGTGCCCTTGGGCAGCAGATCGACCCCATACAGGACATCGTCCACCGGCGGGGCGATCTTCCAGAGATAGCCCGAGGCACCGGCTTTGCGATGCAGATAGGTCTTGGAACGATGAGCCCCGCTTTCCGGCGAGAAGGCGCTATATCCCATGCCAGCCACTTCTTGTAGGCCGCCGCGTTCCACGATGCGCTTGACCACTTTGAAGCTCTGCTCCTGCGACGCAAAATTACTTGTCCGGGTAATCTCTTCAACCATCGCTCCCACCGTCTCGACTTGCTGGCTCAGTCGCTGCACCCACTGGGCGGTGCTGAGGTAGGCAAAGGCGCTGCCGCCGGTATCCAGCTTCTTCGCGACATCGACGAAGGAACTGTCAACGGCCGGTTGGACATTGGGTGCCGGTCGCTCGTCGGGTGTTGGTGGCTTGGGCGGAAGAACGGGTTCTTCGGGCTCGACGATTGCGTTCTCGTCGATTTCCGGTTCCTTATCGCCGCAGCCAACGGCCAATCCAACAATGGCGATGGCGGCGAGCAGCGGGATGTTCAGCGAAGAGGTTTTCATTTCGATTCCTCCGTCCTGGGGAAGTTCAGGTGATTGTGTTTTGGGCAGTTCGCTTGGGCGTTCGCCGGGCCTACCGTGATTGGGCCTCCGGCCGGGCAACTCCGGCCGCCGTTGAGCAACCCGGCTTCGATCAACTCCGCGATAGTCACGGTGGCAGTGCCCGTCTTCTTGTTTTTCAGAGCCCACTGCGTCTTGGCCGATTGGACCTCTATGCAGGCTTTGCGACATTGGATCTCCTGTGCCTTTTCCCTAGCCTTGGCCACGGCGGGGAGGGTCATGCCGGCAAGGAGCGAGACCCCGCTGACTGAGATGCCGTCGAGCAGGGTTGAGGCGGGCTCGACTGAGCTTACTCCGGTCCAGACCAGCCCTTTCGGTGTCACTTGGGATACAAGGTAGGTTTCCGACGTTTCCATCAGCTCCATTACCTGCCCCAACATTTGTTCCTGAGATGATCCGATCTGTCGCAGCTGGTTCGAGAGATCGGCGATCTGTTTCGAAAAGTAAGAGAAGCCGTTGCCGTAATTAGGCAAGACGCGCGCCAGGCGTTTGAATTCCTCGGTGTCCTTGAAGCCCTCGCTCTGCCCCGAATTTACCGAGAGTGCCTCTTGGATCAGTTCGCCACTCGTGCCGACGATGAGGTGTTCTCCGTCGAAGAGGAGCGTGGGTTTAAGATTCGGGATAGGCAGTGGGAGTTGAAATTCGAAGGTGCGCTGATTTCCGTTGGTCGCTTTTTGGACCATCGGATTTTTGGCCAACATCGCTTCGATCCGCGTGAAGAGCGTGTCGTTGCCGGGTTTCATGACGAGCAACGCGCCGGGACTGGGGATCTGCATCGGCTCCGGGGAAGGCAGGGGTAGTGGCATCATCTGCGAATCATCGAGGGTGACGATGAAACCAAAGTCCTTGCCCATGGCAGCGAAGAGATCGTCGATGCTCATCTGTGTCATCGCTTGAATCATGGCCGGAGCGCCTTGGATGGCCTGCTTCATCTCGGGCGATCCGGATGTCTCGATTTCCGCCGTGAACGCGCGCCAGACGGCCGCGAGATCAAATTCGGAGAAGCCCGCGGCTGCGGTGGTCGTCGGCAGGAGATCCAGTCCGGAGAGGTATTGTGGTTCGGAGCCGAAGAGCTTCCAGAGGTAACCGGTGTTATCCCCCTCGCGATGATGCAGCACGAACTTGGTCCGATAGAGGTCTTCCTCGATCGGGACGCTGCTGACGCCCACGCCGCTCAGTTGCTGCAGGCCGCTGTTCCCGATCAGCGCTGTGATGACCTTATGGGTGGAGTCGATGAGTTCCTTCTCTTCGTCAGAATCGGCCTGTTTGTTGAAGAGAGCCTTCAGGCTATCGAGCTCCTTGTTCAGGTTCCCGAGGAAGCTGTCCGTGGCAAGGTATCCGAACACATCGCCGCCTTGATCGAGCTGGGCGGTCACCTCGGCAAAGCTGCTGGGCACGGCACTCGGAGCGGCCGGATCGGCCAGCAGTTTGACGGGCTCAACTTCGGGATCCGGTTCCGGCTCCTGTTCGGCTTCCGGTGTGGTGGCCGATTGCTCTTCCTCGTCACTGGCCTTCGCTTCCTGCTTCTCGCCGCCGCAGCCGGTCAGCAATACCGATGCGGTGAAAGTGGACAATAGAAACAGCCTTAAGAGTCTTGATTTGAGTTTCATCTCCGAAGGTTGGGATCGCTCTAATCAAACCGTCGGATCGAGGGCTTGTAAAGCCGGCGTTTGTTTCGCTCCTCCCTGTGAATACAATCCTCTTTGCGGGCGCGGGTAATCCTGATTCACTTCACGGCCGATGAAAGTTCTCGTTGTCGGCGGCGGTGGTCGCGAACACGCGCTGGTTTGGAAACTGGCCCAATCCCCCCAAGTCACCCAGATGTGGTGCGCCCCGGGTAATGCCGGCACGGCGGGGGAAACCTTGGTGGCCAACGGTGCCGCCGTGGAAAACGTCGCCATCGGAGCGAAGGATTTGGACGCGCTGAAGGAGTTTGCCCAGACCGAGGCGGTGGATTTGACCGTGGTGGCACCAGACGATCCCTTGGCGCTGGGGATTGTTGATTTGTTTGAGGCGAATGGCTTGCGGGCCTGGGGACCGAACAAGGCAGCGGCGAAGTTCGAAGGATCGAAGGTGTTCTCGCAGAACTTCATGGCACGGCATGGAATTCCGACAGCGAAATCGGGAACGTTCGACGATCCCGCCGCCGCGCGTGCTTTTGCTGACAGCCTCGATGGTCGCTGCGCAGTGAAGGCGGATGGCCTGGCCCTGGGCAAGGGCGTATTGTTGACCGAGAACGTGGCGGATGCAGACCAGGCGATCGACCAGATCATGACCGACCGTGCTTTTGGCGATGCCGGGGCGAACATCGTGATCCAGGAATTGATGGAAGGGATGGAGGTTTCACTCCACGCCTGGGTGGATGGCAAGACAGCGAAGCTCTTCCCGACTTCGCAGGATCACAAACGGGCGCTCGACAACGACCAAGGGTTGAACACGGGCGGTATGGGAACCTATTCGCCTGCGCCGTTTCTCAGCGACGCGGATTTGGATGAGGTGGAGAAAACGATCATGGATCCGTGGCTGAAGGGTTGTCTGGAAGAGGGGATTGATTTCAAAGGCATCCTTTACCCGGGGATCATGCTGACGAAGGACGGTCCGAAGGTCCTGGAGTACAACGCCCGTTTCGGAGATCCGGAGACACAGGTTTATCTGCCGCGGCTGGAGAACGACCTGATCGATTTGTTTCAAGCCTGCATCGACGGGCGCCTCTCGGACGTGGAATTGACATGGAAGGACGAGACCGCCGTTTGTGTGGTGATGGCCTCAGGCGGTTACCCGGAAGCGTACGAGAAGGGGAAAGTGATCAGCGGATTGGCGGACGCCGATGCATTGGAAAATACCAAGGTATTTCACGCCGGCACCAAGACCACGGAAGACGGAATCGTGACGAATGGCGGTCGCGTCCTGGGCGTCACATCGTGGCGTGCCGACTTGGCCACGGCTCGGGCCGCGGCTTACGAAGCGGTCGAGAAGATCGGTTTTGAGGGCGCGCATGTTCGGACCGACATCGCCTCGAAGGCGATGAATTGAGTTGGCTGGTCTATGTTATGCTCCATTTTCATTCTATGAGCGCATTTGGGAAAAGCGTCGTAATCGTAGCGGTTTTGTCCGCTTTCGGGCACGGCGCCTGGGCAAAATCACCCGCGGAAAGCAAATTGGAGGAGGTCTACAGTGTCATCCGCACGAAACTCGCGGGGATCGATCGCGATCAATTCGAGAAAGACGCGATCCGCAGCCTGCTCCGGCGTACGGGAGGTGATGCTGAATTGGTCCATAAACGCCAGGCGAACATCGGCCCGCTGTTGGAGCCGTCCAAGGTCTATGAGCAGTCCTATGGCTATCTCCGAATTCGCAATGTGGAGGCTGGATTGGCGGAGGCGATTGAGAACGGCGTGCAATCGCTGCAGCCGAAAGGCGATTTGGGCGGATTGATGCTCGACCTGCGTTTTGCCCAAGGACGTGATTACCAAGCGGCGGTGATCGCGGCGAACAAGTTCCTGAGTGCCGACCGCACCCAGTTGGTGGTGGGGGAACAACACTTGCGGACGATCGAAACGGACACGCCCATCACCGGACCGATCATCGTCCTGGTCAACGGCGAAACCCGGGGCGCAGCCGAAGCTCTGGTGGCCATCCTGCAAAGGAATCGTGTCGGGCTGGTCATCGGAACCAGAACCGCCGCTCGGACCAAGGTCTTCTTTGAATTTCCCCTGCGCGACGGTGACAAGCTCCGCGTGGCGACCGGTGAGGTGAAATTCGTCGACGGCAGCCCTGTTTCCGGCCAAGGACTCAGCCCGGACATTCCGGTGAACGTTAAACTCGATGCGGAACGGGTCTTCTTCGACAACGCCTACGCGACCCCGGCGGGACGCAAACAACGCCGCCGGATCAACGAAGCTCAATTGGTCCGTCAACTTGAACAGAAGTTGAACCCGGGCCAAAACATTGGAAAAGCCAAGGAAATCGAGACGGCCAAGGAGATGTTTGACCCCGTTCTCGGTCGCG
>JBMYQZ010000165.1:0-5094 GCA_049601855.1 Limisphaerales bacterium
TGATCCTGCAGGCAACGCCCTTGAAGGATGGCGTTCGACGGCTCGACTTCGAACTGCGCCTGCGCGCCTTGTGGGAAGGCGTCACGCTGGGTGGTTCGGACAACGTGAAAGGTTACGGTGGTTTCTCCCCTCGTGTTCGCCTCGCAAAAGACGTGAAGTTCATTGGACAAACCGGACCTGTGAAGCCGATGAACACCGCGGTCGATGGCGGCGCGTGGATGAACGTCACGCGCACAATCGCAGACAAGAAACGCAGCGTCACGATGCTCGTACACCCGAGTCATCCCGCTTTCCCGGTGAAGTGGATCCTGCGCGCCAAGCGCAGCATGCAGAATCCCCAATGGCCCGGGCGCACGCCGGTTGCCATCTCGACGAAAGAAGACACCGTTCTTCGTTATCGTCTTCTCCTGCACAACAACCTGCTCGATGCCGCCGCCTTGGAGGCGGAGTGGAAACGTTACGCCCAGAGCGCGCGCGACTGATTGGCGGCGTCGCTCCCCGCCATGAGTCCCAAGCGCCTTCAGATTCTCCTCGCCGGCGGAATTGCGCTGGTGGTGTTCATCGTGTTCTCCCGGACGCTCGACGGCGATTTCCTGCTCTGGGACGACCCGGTCAATGTCACCAAGAACGAACTGGTCAAGTCGTTCGACCTGGAGGCCATTTTCACCGATTTCGAAACTGCGGCACGCTACAAGCCGCTGTCCTGGGTCGCTTGGGCGGTCATCTACTTTTTCTACGAACTCGATCCGTCCGGCTATCACTTTGCCAATCTCAGCCTGCATGTAGTGAACGCGATTCTGGTCTTCTTCGTGTTGATCGCCATTGGGCGACGCGCCATCACCGAGGATTCTTTCGCTGAACGAGCCACGCAGATTCTCGTCACCGCTGCACTGGCCGCGTTGTTCTGGGCGGTGCATCCCTTGCGGGTCGAACCGGTTGCTTGGGTGACGGGATTGCCTTACGGCCTGTCCTTGGCACCAATGTTGTTGGCGACGTGGTTCTATCTGCGGGTGGATCCAGAGCGCAGTGCCTTCACACAGTTGGGCTACTGGGCCGCGGTGATTCTATACGTCATTGCCGTGTTGACCTACCCGATCGTGCTGGGTTTTCCCGCAGCCCTGATCGCGCTGGATGTGTATCCGTTCAAACGATTCCGTCGCGAGCATGGTTGGTCGTTCACCGATGGTAACGCAGTCAAAGCATGGCTCGAGAAACTGCCTTTCGTCGTGGCGGCTGTGTCCATCATTGGCCTGACGCTCTACGGCATCAAACACGGCTCCGGCGATTGGTTCAGCGAGGAACAGTCGGCGAAGTTCACCACGACCGCGCAGGTCATGCAGGCCTGCTACATGGAAGCTGTGTATCTGTGGAAGACCGTGTGGACCGGCGAATTGTCACCGGTATATCTCGACCTGTTTGAGATCAAGGGAGGCGAATCGCATCTGCTCGCAGGACCGATCGTGGTGTTCATGGTGACCGTGGTGGTGTTCCGCTTCGCGAAGGACTGCCCGGCCGTGCCCGCACTCTGGATCGCCCATCTGGGATTGATGGTTCCCTTCCTCGGACTGACGACCTATCCGCATTATCCGAGCGACCGCTATTCCATGGTCGTGGGCATCGTGTTCAGCGCCGGCTTGTTCGGCCTGTTCGTTCAGGCGAAATGGTGGAAACACCGGCGACAACTGCTGATCATCGGAGTCCTGCCTCTCCTTGGCCTTGCGTCCGCGAGCATGCAATACGCCGCCAAGTGGAAGGACAATGAGGTTTTCTTCCGGCACCAGATCATCACCCTGCCCAACGGACCGCATCGCGCCGATGCCTACTACAAGCTCGGTGTCACCATGCAGCGCGAAGGACGCCACCTGGAAGCCATCGGTCAATTTGAACAGGCGTGGCAAGCCTCCCCCGACGATCCGCCCCAGAACATGGCGTACGATCACGGCGTCTGTTTTCTGTCCATCGGCGAACATCAACGCGCACTCGAGCAATTCCTGCGCGCCCGCCAACTGGACGGTGAAACCACATCCATCCTTGGCAACATCGGCTACACCCTACGCGCCCTCGGCAACTATCAACAAGCGGCCGAGATCTTTCGCCAACTCACCGTGAAGTCACCGGATGAACTTCTTGCCTGGGTAAACCTCGGCGCCTGCCAGTTGGATCTCGGCGACGGTCCAGCCGCCCTCAAATCTCTTCAGACCGCCCAGTCCATTGCTCCGAATGCCGCGATCGTTTATGTCCACCTCGTTGACATCTACCAGAGTCTGGGCGAGCCGGAGCTTGAGGCCAAGGCCAGGCAGAAGCTCGCGGAGCTGACGTCGCAGTAATCTCCCCACGACAATTCGTGGCCGGGTTTGGGCAAGATCCGTTGACCACTTCTGGCCATCGTGAGGTCAATTGATGGTAACCACTCACGCAAATGAAAGGTCATACCATCATCTCCCTGTCCATCCTGCTTGTCGCTGTGCCCCCATTGTCCGCGGGCGGGCTCGACGAAACCGGCAGCTACGAATCCGACGCCTCCAGCAAACTGGTCACCTCGCGCCAAAGCCAGATCGACTCTGGCATGCTGGAGTTTCAGTACCATCCAAAACACGGATACCTGAAGAGTGTCCTCGATGCCTTCGACATTCCCGCCGAATCACAACTTCTCGTTTTCTCCAAGACCTCTCAACTGCGAGAACACATCAATCCGCGCAATCCGCGCGCGATCTACTTCAACGATCGCGTCTACGTGGCCTGGGTTCCCGGCACGCCGCACATCGAGATCGCCGCGATCGAGCCGAACGTGGGTTCGGTGTTCTACGTGCTCGAACAGAAGGAAAGGAAGATCCCCAAGTTCGAACGCAACAACCAGTGTCTTGAGTGCCACACCTCCTCGAGAAATCTTGGTGTACCCGGCCCGCTTGTTCGTTCCTTCCCGACGGATGAAAAGGGCGCGGTGGACCGTTTCAAGGGCGTTTCCCGAGTCACGCATCAGACGCCCATCAAGTACCGATGAGCTGGGTGTTGCTCGCGATCATGTTCACCGGTCCATTCATCAAGATCGGTGGCAACCCCCTGCTCATGATCAACATCGTGGAACGGAAGTTCTCAATCCTCGGCCAGATCTTCTGGCCCGAGGACACGATCATCTTCGCGGTGGCGATGCTGATCTTCTTCACCGGCATCTTCGTGTTCACAACCGCCTTCGGCCGGCTGTGGTGCGGTTGGACCTGTCCGCAAACGGTGTTGATGGAGATGGTCTTCCGCAAACTCGAATACTGGATCGAAGGCGACGCTTCACAGCAACGGTCGCTCGATGCTTCCCCTTGGAACTTCCGCAAGATCCGGATCAAGGGATTCAAGTGGGCCCTCTTCTTCGGCCTCTCGTTCATCGTGGGCAACACGCTCTTCAGTTACATCATCGGGGTTGATGCCTTGTACGAGATCATCACCGATCCTCCCCAGCAACATCTTGTCGGACTCGGTTTCATGCTCGCGTTCACAATGGTGTTCTTTCTGATCTTCACCCGCTTCCGCGAACAGGCCTGCACCTTTGTCTGCCCCTACGGCCGCTTCCAGTCGGCGATGCTCGACGAGAATTCCATGATCGTCGCCTACGACCGTGTTCGCGGAGATCAGCAGGCGCCCTTGAAACGCGGGCAGACGGAACAGGAACGGAAGGAAGCGGGACACGGCGACTGCATCAGCTGCCATCAATGCGTGACGGTCTGCCCGACGGGCATCGATATCCGTGACGGCCTGCAGATGGAATGCGTGAATTGCACCGCCTGCATCGATGCCTGCAACGGCGTGATGGACAAGCTCGGCAAGGAACGCGGACTCATTCGATTCGCCAGTCAATCGGCCATCGAGAAAGGCGAGAAACAGAAGTTCACCCCACGCATGGCCTTGTACGCCTTCGTGCTCACTGCCCTCATCGGATTATTCCTCGTGCTGGTCGCCACGCGCGCCGACGTCGAGACGATGTTGCTGCGAGCCCCGGGAGCGATGTACCAGGAACTGCCGAGCAACCAGATTCAGAACCTCTACACGATGAAAGTCATCAACAAGTCATCCCGAAAAATCCCGGTGTCTCTCAAGCTGGAAGACATCGCCGGCGAGATCACCATCATGGGCGGTGGCCTCACCGTGCCGAAGGAAGATCTCGCGAAGACCTCCGTCCTGATCAAGCTCAAGCGCAGTGCCCTCAACGGCGCCAAGACCCCGTTGGTCATCGGCGTCTACGAGGGCGACGAACTGCTCGAAACCGTAAAGACCGTCTTCGTCGGTCCCCGCACCAAATGAACAAACCAACTCCTCCTCCCAAGTCCATCTGACCCTATGCCATCATCGGCTACTTCGTCTTCTTCATCGGCGCGGTCGCGACCTTCATCGCCTTCGCGGTGAAACAGGATGTTCACCTCGTTCGTGCGGACTACTACTCCGCCGAGATCCAGTTTCAGGATCAGATCGATCGGATCGATCGTACCGATGCCCTGGGACGCCAGGTCGTCATCGAATACAGCGCCAAGCATCGTCAACTCGGGCTGCAACCCCCCCCCTTTCATCAATCACCCGAAGGCCAGATCAAGCTGTATCGCCCCAACGATCCCTCGCTCGATCAACTCGTCCCACTGAAGCTCGGGGAGAAACAACGTCAGTTCGTGGACGTGAAAGACCTGGCCAATGGTCTCTGGCGCGTGGAGCTCAGTTGGCAATCCGGCGGGCAGGAATTCTTCAAGGCGCAGAAGATCGTCGTCAGCAATCCGTCTTCGTGAAGGATGTTTCTCTGGACGGCATTCGCACTCGGATTCGTCGGCAGCCTGCATTGTGCCGGCATGTGCGGGCCCTTGGCCATGGCCGTCCCGATCGTGGGCCGGGGCAAGAGCGCGATCTTCACCAGTCGACTGGTCTACAATTCCGGACGTCTCCTGACCTACACGCTCATCGGTTGCGCCTTCGGACTCGCGGGTGAGGCACTCGCTCTCGCCGGAATCCAGCGCTGGATATCGTTGATCTCCGGCAGCCTGATCCTCATCGGTCTCCTGGTCTACCTGAACTCCACCACCAGCGTGGTTACCCGTTGGATTGCCCGCCTGAAGAACTGGT
>JBMYQZ010000165.1:5104-9276 GCA_049601855.1 Limisphaerales bacterium
CGTCACTGTTCGGACTCGGGATGGTGAATGGCTTGCTGCCCTGCGGTTTGGTGTACGTCGCTGCCGCAGCAGGGATGACCACGGCAAGCTGGTATTTCTCCGCCGCTTTCATGCTGATCTTCGGACTCGGCACCTTGCCGATGATGTTCGGCATCGGACTGCTGATCAGCAGCCTCACCCACCACTGGCGTCTCCGACTGCAGAAGCTCGTCCCCATCAGCCTCGCACTCGTGGGCGGCCTGCTCATCCTCCGTGGCAGCGGACTGGGCATCCCCGTCTTGAGTCCGGCCTTTTCCGATCACAAGGCAGAGTGTGAATGGTGCGAGGCACACGAACACCGGTGATCCAATTTTGCTCGCTCGGCCGGGTCCACCCTGTATCGTTCGAAGCGGTATGAATCCGGTGACGATTGGGCTGATTGGTTTGGCGGCGGGGATCGTGTTGACCGCGGTCTTCGACCGGTGGTGGTTTCGTCGCAAGTTGCGCAGGCTCGCCGCGGGAATCGGACAGTTGTTCAAGGGGATCGCTTCGGAGATTCCGCCGTTTCGCATTTCGCTCGAATTGGTGGAGACGGCGGATTGGGAGTTCAAGTCGGTGGTGAAACGCACGTCGCGGGAGTTGAAGACGATTGGTTATCAATTGGTCGGTGAGTTCTCGGTGGCGCAGTTGGACGATCGACAGGTGGCTGCGTTTGTAAACCCGGACAAGGAATGCTTCGCGGTGCTGTTCGAGCATCCGGAGACCGAACGCGTGGTGGTGGACATCACTTCATTGAATTCGGACAACAGCCTGATCACCACGACCAACGCACCTTACGATGGTTTGGATCGTCCGGAGTTTGCGCCGCTCACCGGATTGCAGGTAAATCTCAATGCGAATCCGATCGCGGTGATTGAGATTCATGAAGCGCTGATGGCGCGACGTGGCGATCGTCGCGGTCAACGCATCGAGGCCGACAAGTTTGAGGATACCTTCGTCGACATGTATGCGCGACTGATGGATTGGCGCGTGGATCGGGGGACGATTTCGGAGGAGGAAGTGAAGCGCATGCACGAACACAGCGGACAGGCGATTCCAGATGACGCCGCGGTGGGCGAGATTCAAAAGGCCTGGAAGACGGCGATCGTGGAGTTTGTAAACCTGCGCATCCAGGATCGTTTCCTGCGTACGGAGACCTTCAAGAAGGAGGATTGGGCGGAGAAGAAGGAGCGGGTGCTCTTTGTCCATGAACGGATGGACCTGGACGAGATCAAGGAGCAACTGGCGTGGCACATCGTCGATCAGGACGTGCACACGCAGGACGCGTTTGGCGAGTCCAAGGAGGAGGCGGACCGGAAGATGCAGGAGGCGCTGAAGAAGCTGGAGCCGGCCTTTGAGGGCATGTCGGCTCGGGGAGGCTTTCGACAGGTGCAGCCGCTCTTGCCCGAGGCCAAGCGATACGAGCACATCTGCAAACTCGTCGGCGACTATCCGGCCGACGTCTACCTCGCCCCGGAAGACGAGGGGGCTTACGAGGAAGAAGACGAGCTTTGAGCGGGTTTTCCCGCGAGATTCCCGACCTCCCTTGACGCGTATCGATGCGCCTGCTTAGAGTGCTCGCATGAATTTAAGGATGCTTCGCATCGCCCTGGTTCTCGGCGCCCTGACCATGCTGCCGAACAACAGCCCCGCCCCGCTGATCTACCGGCCGGGTGAAGGTTGGATCTATGTTCGTGCCGGCAAGGAAGGTTCGCTCGACGATCTGGCCACCCGCGCCAAGGACCAGCTCGACATCGTCCAGACGGCTTTCAAGGAGGGCAAGTACGACAAGGCCCGGGCCGGCGCCCGGCGCCTGGTGAAGAGGTGGCCCTTGTCTGATTTTGCTCCCGCCGCCCAGTACTACGTCGCCCGCTGCTACGAAGAGGACGAGAAGCTTGAAAAGGCCTTCAAGGAATACCAGAAGCTGTTGGAGAAGTACCCGAAGATCGACAACTACCAGGAAGTCCTGAAGCGGCAGTACGACATCGCCACGAAGTACCTGGAAGGCAAGAAGTTCAAGATCTTCGGCCTGTTCCCGATCTATCGTTCGATGGAAAAGACCGTCGCGATGTACGAGAAGGTCATCAACAACGGACCCTACTCCGAGGTGGCGCCGCAAGCCCAGTTGAAGATCGGACAGGCGAACGAGAAGAAGAAGGATTACCAGGATGCGATCCGGGCCTACGAAAAAGCTGCCGATCGCTATCACGACCGGAAGGACCTTGCTGCCGACGCGCTCTACAAGGCGGCGGAGACGTATTACTCCCAGGCGCGGCAAGCGGAGTACGACCAGGGCGTGGCCAAGCGGGCGTTGGAAACCTACCACGACTTCATCTCGCTTTATCCGGAGGACGAACGCGTGGACGACGCGCGCAAGAAGATGGAGAACCTCCGCAGCGAACAGGCGCGCGGCGCAATGACAGTCGCCAAGTATTACGAGAAGCGTAAGCAGTGGTCGGGCGCGCTAATCTACTACAACGAAGTCCTCGCCAAGGCACCCAACTCCGTCTACGCCGAAGAGGCCCGCACCAAGATCACCGCCCTCAAGGAACGCCAGGGAGCCAAGCAATGAATCTGCGATTCTCTTTTCTCCTTTGCGCCCTCGCCCTGGTTACCGGCTGCCAAAGTTATCGACTGGGGCCGAGCACAGACTTTGCCGCCGGCTCACGTTCGGTGCAGGTGAAGTTCTTCAAGAACAGCACCATCGAGCCTCGCCTGGTGACCGCGGTGAGTCATGCCTTTCGCAAGGAACTCCAACAGGACGGGACTTACGCCCTGAACACCAGTGGCGACGCCGATGTGGTGATTACGGGTGAAATCATCACCTACGAACGCTCAGGCATCGGCTTCATCCCGAATGATGTGATCACCGCCCAGGATTACAATATCTCCATGGTGGCCAAGGTGGTCGCAACCGAGGTCAACTCCGGCAAGGTGCTGATGAATCGCAACATCAGCGGCCGTACCACCCTGCGGATCGGACCTGACCTCGCCAGCGCCGAACGCCAGGTTCTACCCTTGCTCGCCACCGACCTCGCACGCAACGCGACCTCCATCCTCGTCGACGGCAACTGGTGACCGATCCGACTCCCGCGCGCGGCTCCCGCAAAATCTGGTTCGTGCTCCTGGCGGCCGGTGTGCCGACGCTGATCGGTCTGGTAGCCGTGGCAGCATTGATGATCCACCAACAGCGCGTGGTCATCCGGACGAATCCGTTTTCCATCACGTTTCAGAAGCCGCCGATCTACGTCGAGGAGCCCGATCATGAGGTCAGCGGCCAACGTTACCTCTTCGACCCGGTCCTGGGCTGGCGCAACATCCCGCATTTCGAGGCAAGCACCTTTGGTTACCCGCTTTCAATCAACTCGAAGGGCTTACGCGATCGCGAGTATCCCTACGAAAAACCGGCCGGCGTGAAACGCATTCTGGTGCTGGGCGATTCCTTTGCCTGGGGTTACGGAGTTGGCGACGAGCACATCTTCACGGAAGTGCTCGAGGAAAAGCTGGCGGGAGGCGAACAGAAGTGGGATGTGATCAACGCGGGCGTCTCCGGCTATGGAACCGATCAGGAGTATCTCTTCCTGAAGAATGAAGGGCTGAAATACCAACCCGACGTCGTCCTGCTCGCCTTTTATCTGCGCAACGATCCGGTCAACAACACCGGCCTCGTTCAGTACGGCCTCGGCAAACCCTGCTTCACCAAAGGCGACCTCAGCGAATTCGTCCCGCCCCATCTCAATCCCGGCACGAACTACTTGCAGGCCGAAGGATTGGAGCCCTTACAGGTCACCATCCGTTTGGTGAAGGGTATCGACGACCTTTGCACCGCGAACAACGCGCGGATGATTCTGATGACTTTTGGCGGCTTCGGGGAACCGAATCCGGAAAACGCCGCCGCCGTCAGGTGGATCTCCGAACAGCTGCTCTTTCAACTACGCGTCCAACTGGATACCGATCTCGTGAACGTCGGAATCGACGAGGCCTTCACGGCGAACGGCGTCACGCCCAACGAAGTCTTCGAAGGCAATCGCGACCGTCATTGGAATCCCCACGGACACAAACTGGTGGGCGAAATCCTCCACGATTTTCTCAAGGACCAGCTCTGAATCGCGCGTCGAGCAGTTGACGTCCGCGACTCTTCTTCGCCTTGGCCA
>JBMYQZ010000166.1:0-1986 GCA_049601855.1 Limisphaerales bacterium
GGGCCAGTTCATCGCAGCGCGCATCGGGATCCACAGTATCTGCGACGAGGATTGGGAATTGGTGTCCCCATTTGTTGGTCGAATCTTGAGCCGCATGTGGACGCGTTGGTTTCTGGCTACGCAGCCATCTCTCGTCCAGTGCCAGTCGGCATGTGACAAGCGTTCGTAGAAATCGGGAGACGTCAAATTCTGGGTTCCTCATCACTTCGCGGATGGCGGATTCAAAGCGTAACTGTTGTCTTTTGACATCAATGATGTCTCCCGCCACTTCCGCGAAGGATGTGGATGCGGTGGGTAATCCAACATACATCCCACCCAACGCTTCGCCGGCTCTTCTACAGATCTTGGAATCCGTGTCCACCAGCCGCCACAGCCATTCAGACAATGACACGTCTTCGCGTTGGAAACTTTAGTCGGCTTGCATTCTCGCCATCCCTGCATCCGCCAATTGCGGTTCTTGATCAATTGATCCTGCGGCGGAACCAAGAGACGGGAATTCCGGTGGAACGACAAGCTCAGGATTGCGTTCGTTGCTCCATCAATTTGGTAGCAGCGTTCGTGGGTTGGGGCGAATACAGAGGCCGCGTAGTAGGTGACTAATCTGAAGACCGGTGTGAGAAGAAATCAACTTTTCAGGCTGTCATCGCGCGTTCAGGCTCCGGCATGCGTTTGATTCGGATCCTTACGGGATATTTGTCGGTGACCATCCTGATGCTCGCCACCGTGCAGGGTGGCGTCACCCGGTTTGAGATCAAGGAACGCACGCCGTTTGCAGATGGTGTGTCCTTTGGGCAGGTCGGTGCCTACGAGCACCTCAGCGGGAAGGTGTATTTCGAACTCGATCCCGATGCGCATGCCAATCGACACGTCATCGACCTGAAGCTCGCCCCGCGGAATGCCCATGGCCGGGTGGAGCTCTCGGCCGATTTCTATATCCTCGCGCCCAAAGATCTGCGCCGTGGGAACGGTGCACTGATTTACGGGGTGAACAATCGCGGTAACCTGAATCTGCTCAGGCATTTCAATTACGGCGCGGGAGGCAATGCACCCAAGGATGCGAAACATGCGGGTGACGGGTTTCTTATGCGAAACGGGTTCACGGTTGTGTGGAGTGGGTGGGATGGCGAGCTGTTGCCGGGGAATGATCGCCTTCGTTTGTCTCCGCCGAAGGTCGCGGGAGGCATCACCGGCCAGGTCCGCTGCGAGATCGTGCCGGGCAAAGATACCACCCGCACGCTGATCAATTGGGGGAATCATGGATCCTATCGGCCGACGGCCAAGGGACTGAAGACGGCCACGTTGACGCATCGAATCCTGGCGGGACATCCGCGGGTGCCGATTCACCGCAGTAAATGGAAACTCCATGTCTCCGAGGTGGAGAGCGATTCACCGAATCAGTTGCCGAAGGTGGAACTCGAATTCCCCGCCGGCCTCAAGGCGCTCCACATCTACGAGGTCATTTATGAAGCGAAGGATCCGGTGGTCATGGGCACGTGCTTTTCTTCCGTGCGCGATTTGGTGTCCGCGCTGAAGCATGGCATGGGGAAGAATAATCCGTTGCTGGTTGATGGTCGTTCTCCGATCAGGCGGGCTCATTCTCACGGCGTGTCGCAGAGCGGACGCTTTCTCCGCGAGATGATGTATTGGGATTTCAACGCGGATGAAGAGGGACGCAAGGTATTCGACGGAATCATTCCACACGTTTCCGGCTCCGGCCTGGGGTCGTTCAATCACCGCTTTGCACAACCGACCCGCCATGCCGGTCAACACGATCACCATGATTATCCGCCGGATCGATTCCCCTTTGCGTATGAAGTCCAGACAGATCCCTTGTCCGGGCTGCGCGAAGGCATTCTTGGGCGTTCGTTCAAGAGCGGCACGGCGCCGTTGGTAATGCATACGCAGTCTTCGTCCGAGTATTGGCATCGGAGCGGCTCGCTCGTTCACACCGATCCTCTGGGACGGAAGGATGCGAAGATACCGGAT
>JBMYQZ010000166.1:1996-5978 GCA_049601855.1 Limisphaerales bacterium
GTTCGCCTGTATTTCTTCGGCGGAACGCAGCATGGCCCGAGCGGTTTCACCACCAAGATCGGCGGCGGACAGACTGCTCCGAATCCGGCTGACTACAAACCCTTCGTCCGGTCGTTGCTCCTCGCGCTCGATCGCTGGGCCAAGGACGGGACGGAGCCGCCGCCGAGTGTGTATCCAACCATCAAGGACGGAAACCTTGTCGCCTGGACGCAGAACGCCACCGGATTCCCGAAGATCCCCGGCATCAACTATCCGCTCGTGATTCAGCAACCGTCCTATCTCGACTTCGGACCGCGCTGGCAGAAACAGCGCATCGTCGACCAGCAACCGCCGATTGCTCGCGGTGACTATCGCGTGCTTGTTCCGCGCTCCGGACCCGATGGGAACGAACTGGGCTGCCTCTCTCCGCCGGAAGTTGCCGTGCCGATTGCGACCTATGGAAGTTGGCGTCTGCGACCGGTGGAGGGGCCGGCCGCAAGCCAGCTTTACAGCCTGTCGGGTTCATACATTCCGTTCCCCGTCACCCGGGTCGATCGCGAAAAGTCCGGTGATCCACGTGAGTCGGTGGAAGAACGCTACGGGACACTGGAGAACTATCTAAGAAAACTCGCTGCCCAATGCCGCGCGTACGAAGAAGCTGGCTACTTCCTTCCAGAAGATACCGAGCGCACCCTTCGCATCCAACGCAGCCGTGTTGAGCCTGTGTTCAAGTCTGTCGGAATGTGATCACCATGAAACCCATCTTCCAAAACGCCATCATCTTGCTGACGACGGGCCTTTCGTACGCCAGTGCTGCTGACCTGATCTACGTCAAGGATGCTGACGGCGAACAACCCAAACTAATTGTCGCCATCACCAATGTCTGTGCCTGGCCGAATCTGACCTTGCTTCCGGATGGAGCCATCGTGGCGACGATCCACAATCAGCCGAGTCATCTCAAACTCCCAAGCGACGTCGATTGCTGGGCCAGTATCGATGGCGGGCGATCGTGGACCAAACGCGGCACTCCTGCTCGACGGGACACGCCGAAGACTGCCCGGGGCAACGTTGCTGCTGGCCTTGCTAACAATGGTGACCTGCTGGCGATCGTGAGCGGTTGGACGGATCCGACGGCCAAGAATGGACGGGGATCTGTCTTGGTTCCGCTCGTCAGTCGCTCTTCGGATGGTGGTTCGAACTGGATCGTCGAAACGAATGCTTTCACACAGATCTCAACGCCGTTTGGAGACGTCTTGAAAAGTGCTGATGGCGGCCTGCGTGTCGCACTTTATCGGGGAGTGAAAGGCGGCGCCGTGGTTTATCGAAGTTCAGACGATGGGTATACGTGGGGTGAACCGCTGGCGATGGACCCTCGATTCGTCTTGCATGAGCCCGCCCTGTTTCATCTGGGGCAGGGACGTTGGCTGGCGGCGGCCCGATTTGATGGACTCACCGTGTACACCTCCGATGACGACGCCAAGACCTGGATACGTGGTCAGACCTTGACCGGTCGCCAACAGCATCCCGGGCATTTCCTGCGACTGAAGGATGGTCGCATCCTGCTGACCTATGGGAATCGCCTGTTGCTGAAAGGCGTGGACGCCCGCGTCAGCCAGGACGAAGGGCAAACATGGAGTGAGCCATTCCGCATTGCCGACTTCCAGGGCGATGGAGGCTATCCCAGCAGCGTTCAAGGTCTCGCCGGCGAGGTTGTGACCGCCTACTAAGCCCGGAAGACCAAAGCCCATGACGGCTACCACATGGCCGTGACCATCTGGGATCCAGCCTCGATTCGAATCCGATAGTCTGACAAAAACTTTGCCCATGAATCCGCTTCGAATTTTCGCCGGTGTCCTGCTCCTGTCCTCTGGGCTGCTGGCCCAATCCGACTATCCACTTCGCCAAGCGGTGGAGTGCACGCCACGCAGCGGCCTGCCGAATCTCTTCGCCAAGGTGGCGGCGGGTGAGTCGGTGAAGGTGGCTTACCTTGGCGGCAGCATCACCGCCGCGTCGGGATGGCGGGTAAAGTCTCGTGAATGGCTGCAGAAGATTCATCCGAAGGCGAAGTTCGAAGAGATCCATGCCGCCATTGGGGGGACGGGCTCGGACTTGGGTGTGTTTCGATTGGAAAGGGATGTGCTGCGTCACAAACCGGATCTGTTGTTCGTCGAGTTTGCCGTGAACGACGGAGGCGCCAGCCCGGAGCGGATTCACAAGGCGATGGAAGGCATTGTTCGTCAGACTTGGCAGGCTAATCCCAAGACGGACATCTGCTATGTCTACACCTTGACGGAGCGGTTCCTGGGTGATCTGCAATCCGGCAAGATGCCGCGGGCGGCAAGTGCGATGGAGGAACTCGCTGACCACTACGGGATTCCTTCGATCCATTTCGGCGTGGAAGTCGCCCGACTCGAACAGGCAGGGGAGATTGTTTTCAAGGCACCGAAGCCGAAGGACTGGAACGCGAAGCCGAAGGTGTTCTCCAGTGATGGAGTGCATCCCCACGTGCAGACCGGGCACGAACTCTACGTTGAGGCCATCGCGCGTTCCTGGCCGAGTATTCTGCGCGCGAGCAAAAAACCGAAGACGCATGAACTTGGGAAGCCACTGCGCGCCGACAATTGGGAGAAGGCCAAGATGGTATCTATCAAACCTGAAATGCTGAGGGGCGAGTGGCGGAAACTACCCGCTGACCATCGCCTTTCCAAACGCTTTCGCCGCAACATGCCCGAGCTCTACCAAGCCGCGAAGCCGGGGGCGACCCTGACGTTCAAGTTTGAAGGCACCACGGCCGGTATGTTCGATATCCTTGGTCCGGACGGCGGGCAATTGCGTTATCAGGTGAATGAATCCAAGGGAGCGACCCGCAATCGGATCGACGGCTATTGCACCTACCACCGCATGTCCAAACTGAACGTGGCGAACGAGATTACGCCGGGAATTCACCGGGTGGAAATCACGCTGCTGCCGACGAAGCTCGACAAGCAGAAGATACTGTTTGAACGAAATCGCGGAGATCTGAAGTCCAAGCCGGAGAAGTATCGCGATCACACCTGGTATGCCTCGGCGATCATGTTGATCGGAGATATCGCACAATAATGAACGAAGAAAACAGACAAAGCCCGCGCACGGGGTGGTTGATGCCGCTGCTCGTGGCCGGAGGATTGGCCGGCGGTTGGTATTTGTGGAAGAGCGGGCCGGTTTCGGAGCCGGAGGAAAAGTCGCGCGAGGCCAAGATGGTTCGCACCATTGTGTCGGAGCCGAAGACGCAGCGCGTTTCATTGACGGCGCATGGGGAATTGATCCCGGCGCGGCAGTTGGTGATGGAACCGGAGGTGCGGGGGCGAATTGTCCGGCAACACGAATTGCTGATACCGGGTGGTCGCATCAAGGAAGGCGTGGAACTCTTCGCGGTGGATGACACCTTGGGCCGGTTGGAGCTGCGCGGGGCGGCGGCGGCGATCAAGCGCGCGGATGCGGATCTGTTCGAAGCCAAACGCAGACATGATGAATCCAAGCGCCTGGCGGATGAGAATATCACTTCGCAGACCGAACTTGCAGCGCGCGTGGCCGAGGTGGCCATCGAGCAGGCAGAACTGGAGCAGTTTCAGGCCGTGCATGATCGCGCCGAAGAGATGTTGCGTCGGTATTCGGTGAAGACGCCCTTCAATGCCTTGGTGGTGGATGAAGCCGTTGAGATCGGACAACAGGTAGCCCCGGGCTTCGCCGCAGCGACCTTGGTGGGCACGGATGAATTCTGGGTGCGGGTGGCCGTGCCGGTGGATCAATTGCAGTGGATCAAACTGCCGAAAGATGACGCGCATGGCGCTGAGGCGCGCGTGTTTCTGCAAACGGGTGGTAAGCCGATCGAGCGACGCGGCCGCGTGATACGTCTCCTGGGCGATCTGGAGCGTACCGGTCGCATGGCGCGCGTGCTCGTGAGCATCCAGGATCCCTTGGGACTCAGGCGGTCAGACCAGTCCGCCCCCTTCCTGCTCGGCAG
>JBMYQZ010000166.1:5988-9241 GCA_049601855.1 Limisphaerales bacterium
AACTGAAGGATGTGCTGAGGATCGAGCGGGCTGCTCTGCGTGACGGCGATCGCATCTGGGTTGCGGACGCCAATGGCGAATTGCAGATTCGCGCTGCCGAGGTGCGCTGGCAGCAGGGCGAAACGGTTTTCATCAACAATCCGCTGAAGAAAGGCGATGCCTTGATCGTGAGTTCGCTGCGGGTCGCACTTCCCGGCATGAAAGTGCAGACCCAGGTGGCGGAGGGCGCCCAGTGAGAGACCCCATTGCGTGGTTCACGCGCAATTCGGTCGCGGCGAATCTCCTGATGATCGCGGTGGTGTCCGTGGGCTTGTTGGTGGCGCGCTCGATTCGGCAGGAGATCTATCCGACCTTTACGCTGGATGTGGTCGAGATCGACATGGTCTATCGCGGTGCCAGTCCCGAGGAGGTCGAGCACTCCATCATTCAACCCATCGAGGCGGAACTGCGGGGCATGGACCTGGTCCGAACGGTGAAGTCGATTGCGCGGGAAGGGCGGGCCTTCGTGAGTGCCGAACTGGTTCCGGGCACGGATCGCAATCGCGGATTGCAGGAAATCACCGCAGCGGTGCAGCGAATCAGCTTGTTTCCCGACGAGGCCGAGCCGCCGGAAGTCTCGCTCGATATGGGGCGGAGGAGGGGCGTGATGTATCTCTCGGTTTACGGCGATCTCGATCAACGCGGTCTGGTCGCCTTTGCGCGGCAGTTGCAGGAATCGATGATGGCCGAACCGGAGATATCGGTCGTGGAATTGCGCGGTGTCAGGCGGCCCGAAATCCACGTGGAGATTCCCCGTGAACGTTTGCGGGCACTGGGCTTGCGTTTGGAAGACATCGCGCGCGCCGTCGACGCTTCCGCGCTCGACGTGCCGGCCGGAACCATTCGCACGGCTGGTGGTGACATCATGCTACGGACCACAGAACGTCGGGGATTGGCCAAGGAGTTCGCCGATATTGAGGTGATCAGCCGACGGGACGGTTCCAAGGTTCGCCTGCGGGACATCGCGGAGGTGAAGGATGACTTTGAGGAGACGGAAGAGGAAAACTACTTCGATGGCCGGCGCTCGGTTTCGTTGTCGGTCTACAGCACCGAATCGCAATCGCCGATCAAGGTGGCGGAGGCGGTGAGACGATATATCGAACGAGAAAAGCCGCATTTGCCTCCGAGTGTGGGCGTGACGGTGTCCTATGATCGTTCCGCCTCGTACCGCGAGCGGGTGGATATGTTGATGTTCAACGGCGGACTGGGGCTGTTGCTGGTCTTGCTGGCGTTGGGGTTCTTTCTGGAACTGCGCGTTGCGTTTTGGACGGCCATCGGTATTCCCGTGTCGATCCTCGGCTCGCTGTTCCTGCTGCCGGTGATGGATGCGAGCATCAACATGATCTCGCTCTTCGGCTTCATCGTGACGCTCGGCATCGTGGTCGATGATGCGGTGGTGGTCGGCGAGGATATCTTTCACAAGACCGCGCTCGGGATGGGTCGGATGGATGCGGCCATTGCCGGTGCTCGCGCGATGTCTGTGCCGGTGATGTTTGCGGTGGCCACCAATATCATCGCCTTCCTGCCACTGCTCTTCGTGCCCGGAGAAACGGGACGATTCTTCTACGTCCTGCCGGCGGTGGTCATCGCGGTATTCACCGTCTCCCTGATTGAATGCCTGTTCATCCTGCCGGCACATCTTGCCTCTGGTAACGACGTTGAATCACGAGGACTGATCGGCGGCTTCAAGCGCTGGCAGACGGCGTTGCGCATCCGTATTGACGAGGCGATTGACCGTGGTTATCGGCCGGTGGTCGAGACCGTCGTGCGACATCGCTGGCTGACGGTGGGGGTGTTCATCGGGGTGTTGGCGGTGGCGCTGGGTTACATCTTCAGTGGTCGTGTTGCCTTCGCCTTTCGGCCGTCGATTGAAACGCCCTTTGTGCAGGCGGAAATCGAAATGCCCACCGGCACACCGGTGAATCGAACACGGGAAGTCGCATTCATAATCGAAGAAGCCGCCCGACATGCTTTGAAGGAGAACGGCGAAGACGATATTCTGCTCGGGATATCCACCGAAGTCGCGGACGGCGCGTCCAATAACGCCGAGGTATCTGTCCGGCTCGTTTCGCAAAGTGGAAGACAGATATCGAGCGAACAATTCGCCAACCTCTGGCGCGAACATATTCCCGACATCCCGGATCTTGAATCGCTCTTCTTCGACTACCTGTTCGGTCCCGGCGGGTCCGCCGAAATCGACATCCAAGTGGCGCATCCTGATATCAACACGCTTCGTCGAGTCGCCGTGGATACGGCGGAAGCGGTCGGTAAGTATCCCGGCGTGGCCGACGTACGCAAGGGCTTCGGCCGGGAGATGCCGCAGTTCAATTTCGAGATCACTCCGGAGGGACGCGCGCTGGGCGTCACCGCGCGTGAGCTGGGGCAGCAGATCCGCCACGCTGTGGTCGGCGCGGAAGCTCTGCGTCAACCCCGTGATCGCGACGAATTGCGGGTGATGGTGCAATATCCGAAATCCGAGCGTCGTTCCCGGACCAGTCTGGAAGAAATGACGATTCGCGCCCCGGGCGGAGGGGAGATCCCGTTGAAACAGGCCGCCCGCATCATCCCCTCCAGTGCACCCACCCGGATCGAGCGCCTGGACGGATCGCGGGTCCTGAATGTCACCGCCAACGTGATCCCGGGTGTGACCACCGGCAACAAGGTGCTCGCCGCCTTCAGTCGCAACGAAATGGCGGACATTGCGCGACGATATCCCGGCGCACGTTTCATCTTCGAAGGCGAACAACGCGAACAGAGCGAGGCGATGAACAATCTCTCCTGGGGATTGCTCGCTGCGCTCTTCGCCGTCTACGCCATCATGGCCTCCTTGCTGCGCAGTCATTCGCAATCCGCGATCATCCTGCTGATGATTCCCTGGAGCCTCGCCGGAGCCGTGATGGGCCACGTCTTGATGGGATATAATCTCAGCGTCTTCAGCATCTTCGGCATGATCGCTCTCTGTGGCATGGTCGTGAACGGTGCCTTCGTGATGTCGGTCACCCGCAACGAACTCGTCGCCAAGGGAGAAACTCCGGCTCGCGCCATCGTGCTCGCCGCCCAACGCCGTTTTCGACCGATCCTGCTGACCGCTCTCACCACCTTCTTCGGTCTGCGCTTCACCACCCTCTTCAGCAGTTTCTCCGCCTTCTTCAACGGCCTCACCGCCTTCTTCGGTCGGTTCTTCCCCACCCTCTTCAGCAGTTTCTCCGCCTTC
>JBMYQZ010000167.1:0-9237 GCA_049601855.1 Limisphaerales bacterium
TCTTCCGCGCGATCTATTGGGCTGATCAATTCTGCAAATGGCTGATCTTTGCCAACGGATTCTGCCTGCTGGTCGCCACGCTACCCGGTTGGTTCCCGTGGCGGATTTTTGCCAAGGAACCGGTGCCTGCTGAATAGTGTCTTCCGCGATGGCCGCGCCTCGTCATATCGTTCAAATCATTCTGTTGCTGTGCGTGCTCGGCAGCCGGCTCGGGGCCGTCGACTTCGAAAGGGAGATCCTGCCGCTCATCACGGAGCATTGCTCGGAATGCCATGGTCCTGATGCGAACCGTCGTAAAGCGAACCTGCGGCTGGACTGCCCGCCCGAGCTGCTTTCAGAGAAGGAACGCGATGTTCGCTCGGAGGTGTTGCGGGTTGACGGCGAGTTGTTGGCGCGACTCACCACCGACGATGCCGACGAACGTATGCCACCGAAGGGACGTCTGGACGCGTCGGCCGTTGCCAAGATTCGCAAGTGGTTGGAGGAAGGCGCCGGCTATGCGCGGCATTGGGCATTTGTGCCGCCTCGTTCCCCCAGTGTTCCGAAGACGGATGACTGGGCGCAGAACGAGATCGATCATTTAGTCTGGAAGCGGATGCAGACAGCGGGCCTGAAACCCTCACCACGCGCGCCGCGCGATAATTTGATCCGGCGCTTGTCGTTCGATCTGACCGGATTGGCGCCGACGATCACGGAGATCGAGCGGTTCCAAAGTGATCGCCGTCCCGACGCGTACGAACGGTTGGTCGATCGCTTGTTGGCTTCGGATCGCTTGGGGGAACGGATGGCAGTGGATTGGATGGACGTGAGCCGTTATGCCGACACGAGTGGTTACCAATACGACTGGCCGCGGACGATGTGGCGTTGGCGCGATTGGGTCATCGATGCCTACAACCAGAACAAGCCATACAACGAATTCGTCGTCGAGCAGTTGGCCGGCGATCTCTTGGCCAATCCAAGCCTCGATCAGCTCGTTGCCACGGGCTTCAACCGCAATACGCCGTTCACCGTCGAAACGGGTTCGATCGATGAGGAGTATCGCGTGAACTACGTCGTCGATCGCGTCGTGACGACCGGCACCGCCTTCATGGGACTCACCCTCGAATGCGCGCGTTGTCACGATCACAAGTATGATCCGATTTCGCAGGAGGAGTTTTACCAACTCTTCGCCATCTTCAACAACATGCGCGAGCAGGGCGCTGTGCGGGGAAAACCTGCGGCCGCGGAGCCGGCCATTGCTTCGCCCTTTGCGCGACAGGATGAAGAGATCCAGCTTTTGCAGGAATCATTGAAGCGACAGTGGCAACGATTCCATGCGCCGGCGCCGGCGGTGGACCAACGACAAGCGGCGTGGGAACAAAGTGAGCGAACGATCTGGTGGAAACTCTTCCCCGTGTCGGTAGGTGGCGCGCCGGGTGCGAGGGTGTCGGCGTCGTATGATCGATCGATTGAGGTCACCGATGGCCGCGGGCCCGTGAGCGGAATAGTCGCCAACTTCAAACTCCCCTTTACGCAGGGACTGACCGCCATTCGGCTTGAAGGTCTGCCGCCTCGCCAGGGTGCCCCGCAGGTGGGGATGGCGGCATTGATTGAGTTCGAAGTCCTCGTCGGCAAGGAAAAGAAGAAACTCAAGAACCTCACGGCGGCGTTGATTCCCGAGACGCCAGAGACGCTCAAGGCAATCGACGGTGATGGCACCACCGGCTGGGTGCTCCCCGGTCCCAATCCACCGACCCTGGTCGCCTATTTCGATCCGCCGTTGTCCGTGAAATCAACGAATGAATTGGTGCAGATCAAGCTGCAATACGCCTTTCGCGGACCCGGGCACGCTTTTCATCGTACGCGTTTCAGTGTGACGCTGGAAGATGCCTCGAGTCGCGATCGCACGGGAGCCCTGCTTCAATTTCGTTCCCTTCCGCCAGCCCGTCGTTCGCCCCAGATGCTCGAGGAACTTCGCGTCGCCTATCGGGCCAACTACGAACCGGAGTATGAAAGAATGTTCCGCGGCATTCGCAAAGCGAAGGCTCGACTGCGGGCACTGCAATCCGGAGCCACGATGACGATGATCATGCGCGACGATCAGCCGCGCGAGACCTTCGTCCTGGAGCGTGGCCAATATGATCGCCCGGGTCCCAAGGTGACTGCGGGTCGACCGCAAATACTGGGCGGAAGCAATCCGCAGAACCGCCTGGAACTGGCCCGGTGGATGACCGGCCCGGAACATCCCCTGACCGCTCGTGTCGCCGTGAACCGGGTCTGGCAACAACTCTTTGGTGAAGGCCTCGTGCGCACTCCGGAAGATTTTGGCACGCGCGGCGAACGCCCCTCGCATCCGGAACTCCTCGATTGGCTGGCCACCGATTTCGTTCGCCACGGGTGGGACGTGAAACGCTTGATCAAACAGGTCTGTCTCTCCGCCACCTACCAACAGTCATCCGTTATTTCGGGACCGGCGCACGAACTCGACCCGGCCAACCATTGGCTGGCGCGCGGTTCCCGCTTTCGGCTGCCCGCCGAAATGATTCGCGATCACGCTTTGTCCGTGGGTGGCTTGTTGAACGAGCCCCAGTTCTTTGCCGCCGCCCGCGGCTTGGGTCAACGCATGTTGACGGATCCAACGTTCGGAAGCTCGGCCAATGTCCGCATCTAACGCGCATTCCAGCTCGCAACGGCCCGGCTCCCGAACGACGTGGAACTCAAATCTCTCCTCGACCTGTTCGCGGCAGAGCAGAGCGTATCCTCGCCTCGGGCCGCCTACGTCACCGTATCCCGCGCCATCCTGAATCTGAGCGAGACCATCACGCGGAATTAGTCTCTCGCTCCGATCTCGATTTCCCACTTCATGCCTGCCCCCGCCGCGCTCCCCATTTGGAAGATCCAAGCTGAAATATTGGACTCGCTACAGCTCGGCCGGCGTCTGGTGCTCGTCGCGCCCACGGGCTCGGGCAAGACCACGCAGGTGCCGCAAATGCTGCTCGATGCCGGGATCGCGGGAGACAAGATGATCGTGGTGCTGCAACCCCGGCGGGTCGCTGCCCGCACCGTGGCCACGCGGGTTGCCGCAGAGCGGAAGGGCAAGCTGGGTGCTGAAGTCGGCTATCAGATTCGCTTCGACGATCACACCAGCGTCGGCACCCGGATCTGCTTTGTGACCGAAGGCATCCTGCTGCGCTGGCTGCAGGACGACCGCACGCTGTCCAAGATCGGGGCCGTGGTCTTCGATGAATTTCATGAGCGGAACCTGCTCAGCGATGTCGCTCTCGCCTTGGTGAAACATCTGCAGCAGAACGAGCGTCCGGAATTGGTCATGCTGGTGATGTCCGCCACGCTCGATGCCGAGCCCGTCGCCGAGTATTTGGAACCTTGCCCAATCCTCGTATCCGAAGGGCAAAGCTACCCCGTCGAAGTCGAATATCTTTCGCTCCCTGATGAACGCCCCATCACCGTGCAGGCGGCGGAGGCGGTCGAGCGCATCATCAATGAAGATGGCCCCGGAGACATCCTCGTCTTCATGCCAGGACGCGGCGAGATCAACGGGACCTTGGACGCATTGCGTGGTCTGAACACGCAGGAGGAAGTGTCTTGCATCCCCTTGCACGGAGCCCTCGAACCACGGGAGCAGGACCGGGCCTTCGCCCCGAACGCGTTGCGCAAAGTCATTGTCGCCACCAACGTCGCCGAGACCAGCATCACCATCGATGGCATCCGCCACGTCGTGGACAGCGGCCTCGCCCGCGTGGCCCGCTACGATGCCGAACGCGGCATTGGAACCCTTCTGATGGAACCCATCAGTCGCGCCAGCGCGGACCAACGCAAAGGCCGGGCCGGTCGCACGGATTTCGGTAACTGTCATCGCTTATGGACCGAGTTCGGGCAACAAGATCGTGAGGAACGCAACACACCGGAGATTCAGCGCAGCGACCTCGCCGAAGTCGTGCTGCTCCTGCATTCGCTCGGCATCCGCGAAGCCTCCACCTTTGACTGGCTGGACAAACCCGATACCCAAGCGGTCGAACGCGCCGAGCGCCTGCTCACCGTGCTCGGCGCCTTGCTCGATGCAGACCTGACTGACATCGGGCGCCAGATGCTGCGTTTGCCCATGCACCCGCGGTACTCCCGCATGTTGATCGAGGCCAGCCAACGCGACTGCGTGCCCGATGCCGCCTTGTGCGCCGCTCTGGTCAGTGGTCGCGACCTGCTCACCCGCCTGGATCGCGACGATGCCAAGTCCCAGGTCACGCGCGAAATGTTTGAGGAAAGCGACGACTCCGACTTCATCACCCTGATGAGCGCCTACGAATTCGCCAAATCGAATCGCTTCAGCTTTGACCGCTGCCGCAGCCACGGCATCAACGCCCAAGTCGCACGCCAAGTGGAGGAAACCTGCCAACAGATCCTGCACGCGGCCCACCAGCAACGCCTCTATGACCGCACCGCTACTCCCGGTAGCCAGTCGAAGAACGAAGAAGCCCTGCGGCATTGCCTCCTGGCTGGCTTTGTCGATCAACTCGCCAAACGACGCCATCCGGGCAAGCCCGCGTGCGACCTCACCGAACAAAGGCAAGGCCAACTCGTACGCGAAAGCGTAGTGCAGGAGGCTCCCTTTTTCGTCGCCGCCAATCTACGCCAAGTCCCCTCCCGTGGGTCCGTCCCACTGACCCTGCTCAGCCTCGCCACAGCCGTGAAGCCTACTTGGATTACCGAGATGTTCCCCCAACATCTGAGCAGCAGCCTGGAGCACCTCTTCGACGCTCAGAACAAACGCGTGGCCGTGAAGAAACTCGTGCGCTACCAGGATCTCGTGATCGACGAGAAGGCGCAGCAGAACGAAATCGATCCGGACTCAAGCGGACGCTGCCTTGCTGCGGCTCAACGCAGTGGAGCCTTCGAACTGCCGCTGATGGATCACCGGCTGAAACAATTCATCGCCCGGGTCGATCTCGTCCACGCCACCATGCCCGAGCTGGAAATTGCCCCCTTCGATGAGCCCGCCATCATCGCCTGTCTGGCCCGTGCCTTCCGAGGACTCTCACGGGTGAAGGAAGCCCAAGCTGCACCTTTGCTCAGGGCCTTTCAGCGGCATTTGGAGAAAGGACAGATCAGCTGGCTCGATGAATTGCTCCCCCTCTCCATGCCTTGGCTGGACCAACGCCCCGTCAAAGTCTCGTATGTCAACGGAACACCGGAAGCTCAAGTGAAACTGCAGGAATGCTGGGAGCTCGAAGAGCATCCCACCCTCTGCGAAGGCCACCTCCCGGTCCTTCTCAAGCTCTGCACCCCCGACGGCAAACGCCTCGCCACCACCAACGACTGGCCGCACTTCCTCGCGCGCGAATGGCGCAAGCACCGCCCCACCGTGGCGAGGAAATTTCTGGGGCATATGTGGAAGTAGAATCGGCCGAACATTGGAGTGACGGAAGCCGAACCCTATCCGTGACACCACAGGTGCGGGTAATGATCGCTTGTTTCGCCATGATCGAACCAAACTGAGCAAAGCAATGAATCCCATTTCCAAAGAACAATCGATTCGCGGATCCTTTTTCGGAGCCATCGTGGCCGACGCTCTCTGCTTGGGGAGTCATTATGAATATGACGCCCTCAAAATTCATGAGGCCTACGGACGCCGGCCCATTGAAAAGTTCATGTCGCCCGGTGAGTTAATGGGCGGCCAGACTCATGGCATTGGATGGGGGGAGAGAAACTATCATCCGGGGAAAAAGGCGGGCGGCACAACGGATTACGGTGATTACAATATTCTCATTCTGGAACACTTGGTCGCCACCGCTGAACCACCCAGACCGTTTGATGTCGCCGACCTGATCCCACATTGGATGAACCGTCTGGAAAACGATTGGGGCTCATGGATTTGCACCATGACCAAGGAAACTTACGCCCAAATCAAACAAGGCGTGCCGGTCGAACAACTGGGCGGCATCTCCAATGCGATGGCCGTCCGCCACGTTGCCGCGCATGCCTATTACGAAACCGAAGAGGAACTGGTCGACGTCGCCCGAAAATCTATGTTCACCCACCGGGACGCCCATGCTCTTGGCGGCGGCGAGTTCTTCGCCCGGGTAACCTGCCGCGTCATCAACGGCGCGACACCGGCGGTCGCCATTCAGGACGTCGCCGGACAGATGGGCGGCTTCTTTGAAATCAAGACCGCGCAAGCGATTGCCAAAGTCAAAGAGGAAGCGGATCCAAACTCCGCCCTCTCCAAGGAACCGTTCAGTGATGACCTGGCACTTACCAGCATGGCCAGACTATGGGATATCGGTCGTTCGGAACCGATCAAGGTGGGGAAAGCCAGTCCGACGGAGGGAACGTTGCCCGGCGCTATCTACTTCATCCTGAAATATGCCGACCAGGAAGACGGTCTGAAGAAGGCTCTTCAGGCGAACACCATGGTCGGCGGAGACAACGCGTCACGCGCGATTGCGATCGGAATGGTGTTGGGAGCCGCCAAGGGCGTTGAAGAGATCCCCCAAGCGTGGCGGAAGACGCTCGACCAATGGGAATACTGCGATGACCTGTTGAGCAAACTGCCCTTGCTCAAGCGTTAAACAGTCAATCGACTGAACCGCGGATAGCGCGGATGGATCTTCTGAATGAGGCATCCGAATTGGAGCCAGAACCCTATCCGTGAAATCCGAGCCGTCCGCGGTTGATAATAGCTCCTGTCCCCCGGCGTCAGGACGACTCCGCATGCCTGGTAAGAGAGGGGTGCATCAGAGTGCAGAAGTAAAATCACTCCTTGTAGATATCGACGTGCCACCGTCTCCTTGTCGTCTCGATATGCCCCCAACCATCATACTGGACGCTACGGCGACACCCGACGGCGGCTGTCTGGAACTTCATGAACAGGACGGCGAATTTGGAATCTCGCTCGATGGGCAGGAATTGATGCGTTCGAATTCGGTCGCCTCCGAGATTCTGCTCGGGACCGTGGGCGTCGCTCATTTGAATCCGGATACTGTCAACCACGTGCTCATTGGCGGATTGGGGCTGGGCTTCACTCTGCGAAGCGTCCTCGATGCCGCCGGACTGGAAACATCCGTGTCCGTCGTCGAATTGATTCCAGCGGTGATCGATTGGAATCGGAGCCATCTGACTCAATTGAATGGCGCGCTGATGGATGATCCACGAGTGACGGTTAAAGTGCGTGATGTCTACCGCGAGATCTGCGAGACGAAGCGGCAGTCCTACGACGCGATTCTGCTCGATGTGGACAATGGCCCCTTCGCCATGGTGGCAGCCGACAATGCCTCGCTCTATTCAGACACGGGCATCGAACTCATCTGCCAGGCCTTGAAACCCGGTGGCCGAGCTGTGTTCTGGTCCGCCCGACGTGATCCCAAATTTGAAGACCGATTGAACCTGGCTGAAGTGAAATTCGCCGCGATCCCAGCCAAGTCCCACGAGAGTGCTGAACGGGCCGAGTACTTGCTCTATGTCTTGGAGCTTCCTTGATTTGTGGCCCACGAACACACGAAGGGACTCTAGACTGCCAGGCATCGTGAACTGCCAATCGGCGGGAACGGGAAAGTATTTCATCGAGAAGAAATCAGTTTGAAAGTAACTCGTAGGATTAGGGCACAGCAAAATGGGGAGAATGACTCGTTTCACCTGTGGAGTTAGTTGGTTCCAAGCAACCCTCAGTTCCGAAAGCACCCCCTCCGTGCACATTGGCCCGTATCGAACCCAGACTCTCGTGGCCTCCCGTCATCTCGTGGCAACGAGAATCGTGGTGATCAGGTTTAGGTCAACGGCGGTTCCACGGCATGCGGGCGATCAGCATGCCCATGCCGCAGGTATCGGTGATGCCGGCGAAGATCAACCCGGCGCCGACGAAGCCGGACAGCCAGATCCAGTCGGGATGGGAGAAGACCGAGAGCAACACGCCACCCAACACCAATGTGCCGGCGGCAATGCGAACCTGTCTTTCGAGCGACATGGCCTTACGGCCGCGCACCACCGGCAGATCGACGGCCACCCACGCGTCCGTGCCGCCGGTGACGTTCACCACCTCGGTGAAACCTGCCTTGTGAAACTCGCGGCAAGCGCGTTCCGCACGGGCTCCGGAGCGGCAGATGACGTAGACGGATTCGTCGGGTTTTCCGCTGCGTCCTGCAAGGAGGTCGGCGGGCTTGAGCGCGTCGAGGGGGCGATTGGTCGCGGCGGTTGCATGCACCTCGCCGAATTCGGCCGGAGTGCGCACGTCGATCAGATCGATCTGCTCGCCGGCATTGATCCGCCCGTTGAGGTCGGCGCCTGTGATGGTCTTGATTTCAGAGTTCATGATTCAATCCTCAGCATTATGATTATTTATTTAAATATTGTGATATATAGATATATCTGACTCAAAGAAAATAAGCGCTCAGCGTTTGCCGCCGAAGCGGCCCTTGATGCATTCCATGATGCTGGCCAGGTGCGGTTCAGCGACCCGGTAGTAGGTCTTGCGGCCGTCGCGTTCCGGCTCGAGCAGACCGCAGTGTTTCATCAGGCGCAGGTGACCGGAGGCGATGTGGCTCTGAATCCCGCAGGCCTCCGCCAGCTCACCGACGGTGTAACGCTGGTCGAGCAGCATCTGAATCATCCGCAATCGGAACGGATGCGCGATCGTGCGCAGGCATTCGGCCGCCATCTCCATCTTGTCCAATGGAATCAGCTTGTCTTTCGTCCTGCTCATGTAGTCAACATATCTAAATAGTTAGATATGTCAACTTTTTCAGAAGGTCAGTTTAGCGGGGCCTTCTTCTCCATTCGTTTCTCCTGAAAGAATGTCTTCAAAAGCAGGCGGCAGGCTTCCTCGGCGACGCCACCGGTGATGTCGCACTGATGGTTGAGCGTGGGGAACTGGAGGAGATTCATCGCGCCGCCGGCGGCGCCGCATTTTTCGTCGCCGACGCCGAAGACGATGCGGGGGAAACGGACGTGGACAATGGCGCCGGCGCACATGGGGCAAGGTTCCTTGGTGACGTAGAGAGTGCAGTCATTGAGGCGCCAGTTGCCGACGGCGGATTCAGCGGCGGTGATGGCGAGCATCTCGGCGTGGGCGGTGGCGTCCTTAAGGAGTTCAACCTGGTTGTAGGCGCGGGCGATGATGCGGGCTTCGCGGACGACCACTGCGCCGACGGGAACTTCGCCGCACTCATATGCCTTGGCGGCCTGGCGCAGGGCTTCGCCCATGAAGTAGGCGTCGCTCTGCAGATCGATGATGGGAGTTTCGGTCATTGA
>JBMYQZ010000168.1:0-9224 GCA_049601855.1 Limisphaerales bacterium
AGCAGGGGTGCAGCGATCTTTCGGTTCCTGCCTATTGGCGGGTCATGAGTATCCAAAGCCAGCGAGGAGACGCTTGGATGACCGAGAAGAATGAGGAGGCGATCAGGGAGTTGGAGTTGGAGTATGAGAAAGCCCTGCAGTTTGCAGAAGCAGGTTTTCGCGCCGACGACTTGCTTTACCAGTGTGCCCACTTCTATCGATTGACGGACCGTCCAGAGCGGGCGCTCGAACTGCTGGCTACGAATCAAGCTAGATTCCCGCAGAGCAACTGGAAGGAAGGATGCGCCTATTACCTCGGCAGTCTCTACGCAGCTGCGGGTGAACGGGAGAATGCATCGGCCCAGTGGGATCTGCTCAAATCAATGGAGCTGGACAGTCGAATGTTTGATTTCGATGGACAGCGCTATATCTCGGTGAGCGAGGCGGTTCGCTTGCTGGAGAACCAGTTGAGTCTTGAAAACAAGGCGGGTGAGGATCAACGGTAGCCGAACAAGCTACGATCTTTGATGATCTTCGCCACCGACTTCGGAACCATTTTTTCCCAGGCCTTGTCGCCTGACTGAATCTTCTCCAAAACGTCCTTTGGGAAAATGGGGAGACTGTTCTCATCGAAATCCCGGAGTCCTTGAATGAGATGGTTCTCGGCCAAGTAGGAGTAGAGGTGGCGGAGGTGGGGCTCGGCCCGGAAGTTTCCGGCGGTGATGAGAGCGCCGGACTCGGAGTCGCGAAGAGGGTAAACGTAGAGCTTGAGGTCGTTCTTAAACAATCGACCGAAGCTCTCCAAGATACCGCCGCCGAGGTTGTCGTAGTATTCCTCGTTGAAGATCTCGCGCAGTGTCGGAATGCCGATGCCGATGCCGATCATGTTCTGCGTGTAGCGGAAGAGGTAGGCAGCCAGGCGATGGAATTCGCCGTAGTTGGAGATAAGTACGTTCTTGCCCAGCGCCGCGAGCATGTCGACGCGTTCGAGAAAATCCTGATGATCGATGGAGTCGCCCTGGGTGAGATTGTGCAGGGTCATCTCGGTGAGCACTTCGATCTTCTTTCCTTGCACTGGGGGTTCCTGGACAAAGGTGGCCGTGGCGCATTCGAGCAGGTCGATGGTGGCGTTGGTGACCGGCCGGAAACTCCCCCGCTCGACGAGGATGCATTTCTTGTAGAGCTGTTCTGCTGGCTGTACGACCGTGCCATCGGCGAGAAACATCGCGGCGTCGGTGAGACCGTGTTGTACCAACTGAAGGGCCATGAGGCGATTGTCGACGCCGTCGAAGGCCGGCCCGGAGAATTCGGCCATGTCGACCTCCACGCGCTTGCGGCTGAGGCCATCGAGAAGTCCTTTCAGAATACGTTCTGGTTCCGACCAGTGATAGGTGGCCCCGTAGATCAGGTTGACCCCAACGTGACCGAGCGCTTCCTGTTCTTGAACGTTTTCCGGGTCCAATAGGCGGATGTGGATGATGATCTGAGAGGGATCGCTCTTGGGTTCGTGTTGGAAACGAACACCCAGCCAGCCGTGCGCCTCACCCTTTCGCGAGAAACTCTTGGCGACCACCGTATCGGCGAAGGCAAAAAAGTAACTGTGATCGCCGCGGTGTTCTCCCAGTCGCTCGGTGAGCAGGCGATACTCCCGATCGAGCATTTGCAGGAGACGTTGACGACTGACGTATCGATCGCAAGGACCGTAGATGGAGTCACTGACCTGCATGTCATACGCAGAAATACTCTTGGCGACCGTGCCCGACGCTCCGCCGACCCGGAAGAACCAGCGGGCGACCTCCTGACCGGCCCCGATCTCGGAGAAGGTGCCGTAGCGGTTGTTGTCGATGTTGATCTCGAGCGCCTTCTGACCGGTCTCAGTGGCGTTGTGTGTTTCGATCAATTCTTCCGGGGGCTCAATTCGGTTACTCATCGTTGGGGGCAAGCATCTGCAGTTGGCGGTCGGTCATGAACTTGATCATCTGGCGTTCAAAGTCGCCAATGCCGGCCGCTTCCAAATCGACACCAAATGCGGGTAGCCAGACATCTTCCTTGGGCTCGTAGCCAAGCTGATCGCGGATCCGGCGTTCGAGGTCGTCCATGTGACCGGCACCGTAAAACACAGAAATGCTGTCGGGCAGCTTCTTGCGAAGCAGAGCCTGTTGCAGGTCATCGATCACCTTCTGATTGCGGCTGTGGATCAGGACCTTCAACAGCTCCGCGAAGTCGGGAGGAACGGCCTTGGTCTTGGCGATGTCTCCCTTGAGTCCGCCCAGAACCTCGATGAAGGTGAGCTTGGTGATGGCCTGAAGGCGGGGATTGGCGGCGATGATGGAAACGCCAAATTTCACGAGACCTCCAAGAAAGCCTTCACCCTGCATCACGGACATGAGTTGGTCGAAACTCTCGTTGGATTCCACCTCTTCTGCATTGTCCTCGGTTGATTCCTTCGCCGGAGTTTTCGTTGGATTCTTTTTTGGCTCTTCTTTCTCGGGTTCATCAACGGACGCGTCATCCGCACGTCCGCCGTACATCAGATTCTGAATGGCCTCGATGCTGAGGTCGCTGTTGCGATAGTTGGGGTAATCATAGTTGATGGCTTCGAGCTGGAAGGCGAGGTCGAGGGCTTTGGCCATCTCCGTCTGGATGCCCTTGTTCTCGAGCTCGTTCATTCGCGAGCGGATGCTGCTGAATTGTTTGCCCGTCCAACCGCCTTTTCTTCTTGGCAACACTGCTTCGAAGAGTACGAGGTCGTGTTCAGCCAGATGCTTCTGCAGGTTCCGATAATACTTCTGTGAGCCGATATGGGAGACTGCGGCCAGCCAGATCACGGGTCTGGACTTGTTGGTGGAGACCATTTTGCGCATGGCGATCTGGAGTTCCACATTGCGATCGGCTTCACTGACCCGGAGGTAGGGGGCAATCTTGGTTTTCGTGGAATCCGCCGCCCTGGAATTGAACGCACCCAATCCGAGTGCGATTACTGCGAGGAAGAATCTGATTGCCGATGTCGCTTTCATGCCACTGCGCGACAAGGTGACAGCAAACGGCTTAAAGTCCACCGAAACGACGGTGGCGACTGGTGTATTCCTCAAGCGCTTCGCAGAACTGGGCCTTGCGGAAGTCGGGCCAGAAGGTTTCGGTGATCACCAGTTCGGCGTACGAGATTTGCCAGAGCAGGAAGTTGCTGATGCGCATCTCGCCGCTGGTGCGGATGAGCAGATCGGGATCGGGTTGGTGCTTGGTGTAAAGATGCTGGGAGATAAGCTGCTCGCTGATCTCGGCCGGGTCCAGGTTGCCGTCCTTCACCTTGGCGGCGATCTCACGGGTGGCTTCGACGATCTCGGTGCGCCCGCCGTAGCTGAGCGCGAGCGTAAGCGTAAGCCCGTTATTCTTGGAAAGCGCGGCCTGGGTTTTCTTGAGCTGGGTTTGAACAAACTCGGGCAGACGATAGATCTGGCCGATGACCTCGAGCATCACGTTGTTCTTGTTAAGCTCGCCGATTTCGCTCTTCAGAAAGCGGGCGAGGTATTTCATCAAGGTATCGACCTCGTCCTTGGGACGGTTCCAGTTTTCGACTGAGAAGGCGTAAAGGGTTAGATACTTGATGCCGAATTCGCCGCAGGAACGGACGATCTGCCGAACCGATTCAACGCCTCGTCGATGGCCTTCAACCCGGGGGAGTTTGCGCTTCTTTGCCCAACGGCCGTTGCCGTCCATGATCACGGCGACGTGGGTCGGGAGATTGTCCCGGGCCTCGGCGCTGAGATGGGCGGCTGTGCTCACGGGGACTTGGACCTACAGGAAGAAGGTTTGTTCGCGTTTCGGTCCGACGGAAACGATTTTCAGCTTTCCACCGGTGAGTTCCGTGATGGCCTTGAGGTAATTACGGGCCTTCACCGGAAGCTTCTTCCAATCGCGGACTTCCTCGGTACTGCGCTGCCAGCCTGGGAACTCCTTGTAAATCGGCTTGGCGGCGGCGAGTTCGTCGCCGTCGTTCGGGAGATAGTCGTAAGTCTTGCGACCGACCTTGTAGCCCGTGCAGACCTGGATCTTCTCCAAGCCGTCGAGGCCGTCCAGGTTGGTCACGGCTAGTTCGTCGAAACCGTTCACCATCGCGGCGTGGCGGGTGATGACGGAATCGAACCAACCACAGCGACGAGCACGTCCGGTAGTGGCGCCAAATTCGCGGCCCAAACCATGGAGCATGTCACCGACCGTGTCATCCTGCGTGGTCATGGGGCCTTCACCTACGCGGGTGGTATAGGCCTTCATCACTCCCATCACGTTGTCGATCTTATGTGGGGGAACACCAGAACCCGTACTCGCGCCGCCCGCGACGGTGTTCGACGAAGTCACGAAGGGGTAAGTGCCGTGATCGATGTCAAGGAAAGTCCCTTGGGCGCCTTCGAAGAGCAGTGTCTTCTTCTGGTTGAGGGCCTGTTGCAGGTAGACGACGGTGTTGGTCACGTATGGCTTCAGCTTGCGTGCCGCTTCCAGGTAATCCGCCAGAACCTTTTTGTAAGAAAGTGTCTTGCCGCCCCAGGCCTTGATAACGGCGTTATTGTCGCGCACACGTAGCTTGAGCTTTTCGGCGAAGCGTTCCGGCTTCATCAAATCGATCATGCGCAACCCGACCCGCGCAGCTTTGTCGCCGTACGTCGGGCCAATTCCGCGCTTGGTCGTGCCGATCTTGCCCTTGCCCTTCTTCTGTTCGCGCAGGCCGTCGAGTTCCTTGTGATAGGGCAGGACGAGGTGGGCGGTTTCGCTGATGAGCAGATTCTTGCCGACCTTGATCCGGCGCGCCTTCAGCTCATCGATTTCGCCCACGAGACTCACCGGATCGATCACCACCCCATTGCCGATGACGCAGGTTTTTTCAGGCCTGAGAATGCCGGAGGGAATCAGATGCAGGATGAACTCGTCGTCGCCGACGATGACGGTGTGGCCGGCATTCGCGCCGCCCTGCGAGCGGACCACGATGTCCGTCGTCTCCGTCAGTACATCGATGATTTTGCCTTTGCCTTCGTCGCCCCACTGGGCGCCCACGAGAACTGTATTTGCCATGACTTGTCGCAATCCAAACAGACAACAAAAAACCCCGAACGTGTCTCCATCCGGGGCAAAGCCGCTTGGTTTTGCGGAAATTAGGCAGCCGGGCCGGCAAAGTCAACGGATCATTCCTGAACGAGGAAACGCATGCAGGAATCGCCGTGTTTCATGTGCTTTCGCTCCTCCCAGGAGGCGGTGAGTTCGAGGGTGTCACGACGCGTATGTCCGAGGACGAAGATCCCTTCTGGCGCCAGGAGCGATGGAAGATGTTCGTCGTCGAGGAGTTTCTGGGAGAGGGATTCGCTGCGCTTGTTGACGTTCTTATCGCCGAAGGGCGGGTCGGCCATGATAAGATCGAACTGCTGGCCGTTCTTCTCCATACGGGGGAGGGCATGAAAGACGTCCTCGATGCAGATGTTGAAGGTGCCGGGAGCGAGCCCGCAGGTCTTGACGTTGTTCTGAATGAAGCGGGCGTGTTTGCCGGACAGTTCGACGCAGGTGGCGGTCTTGGCTCCGCGGCTGAGACTCTCGATACTGAGGGCGCCGGTGCCGCCGAAGAGTTCCAGGACGCGGGCTTCTTCAACCAGTGGGCCGAGACTGTTGAAGATCGCCTGACGCACGAGGTCGGGGGTCGGGCGGACATTGAGGCCCTTGGGTGCCTTGAGGATCTTGTTTGCCGCTGTGCCGCCGATGATGCGCATTCGAATACGCTAAGAGATTCATTGAGTCCGTTGCAATGATTCGAAAACGGGGACACAGTCGCCGTCCATGAAATCGACTTTGATCTGTGCGTGCCTATTTGCGGGAGTTCTCGGCGGAATGGCAGCCGAGCGACGGGTCACCAGCAGCAGCACGATGGAATTTGCCGTTGTCGGTGACGGTAGCATCCGGCAGGGGACGATCGCCTTGGGTGACATGAACACCACTTTCACTCGCCTGCGTCACGTTCGCTCGATCCCGGCTTCGGAAACGTATTCCTGGCGGATCGGAGGGGAATGGGAACGGGTCGGATTCGGGCTGCCCGGCGCCTCGCCGCTGCCGAACACGCTTCAGTCACTGCACTTGCATCTCGGCAACACCTGGAGAATCGGTGCCAAACGACTCCTTCAGTTCGAAGTTGATCCGGGAATTTACTCTGATTTTGAAGACGTGGATCTCGGGGACATCAATTATCCGGTTTCCGCGCGGTTCATCTATGCGCAGAACCGGAATCTGCAATGGGTGTTCGCCCTGATCAGCAATCCGAAGAGTGAGTTGGCTTTTGTCGGCGGCGTGGGTGCCCGTTGGCGATTCGCTGAGGATTGGACGCTTGATTTCATCCTGCCCAAGCCACAGGTCCGCTGGGATTTCAGTGAGGAGCTTTCCATCTTCGCCGGTGGCGAATTCAAAGGCGGGGCCTATCGCGTGGCGGAAGACTTCGGAACTCAACGTGGCCTGGCTCGCCTGAACGATTCCGACATCACCTACCGGGAAGCGCGTGTCGGTGCCGGATTCAAGTGGCAGTTCAACCAGAAGTTCCACGCATTGGTGGACGGTGGCTATCTGATCGATCGCCGCTTCTCGTTTGAGGACAAGAATCTGCAGCTGAACGGAGACGGGGCGCCATATTTTCAGATTTCTCTGCGAGCGCGTTACTGAGCCAACTCCCGACTCTCGACGCGGTGCTCGCCCACGAGCGCCCGCAATTGGGGAATATCGAACTCTTCCAACAAGCCGAAGCAAAACAGTTCCGGTGCATTACGGACGTTCCAGTTCTTCTCGATCGATGTCTTCAAGCTCGGCAGCACATCGACGAGTTCGAGTCTGCTGAGTGACTGCGGATGCAATGCGGAACCAACGAGTGCGGCCGTGCTCGTTCGCGGACCGAGGGCGCGGATGGTGATAGGGCCATCACGGAATACTCGCGTGGTCCAACTTGCCGTGGCTGCGATCTGGCTGGCTTGCAGGCCAAGGGGACGTTCGCCGACGGTGGCTACCATCAAAGCGAAAAGAAAGTCGCGTGACGGGATCTTGGATTCGCCGAGGTAAAAGGGATCGATGGCAACGACGCGGTTGCTTTGGGCGAGAATCTTTTGGGCTTCGGCGGCCAGGCCTTTGCGTCCGGCGTCGGCGACGAGGATCGTCGTGCCATTGACTTTTGCCGGAGTGATCTCGACGGCGGGGACAGTCCAGTCCTTGCCCATGCGCAGTTGGCGGAAGACAACCTTCGTTCCCTTCGCCTGTTGTCGGCCAACGATCTTCGCGGTGGTGGCGTAGTCGTTGGCGCTTAGGATCTGGCGGAGTTTCTCGCGCCGTTGGTTGCGCCAGACGACGGACGACTTGATCTGCTTGTCACGCGGCAAGGACTTCATGAGTTCGCGGGCGAGGGTGTTGAAATCGTGATTCTTTTTGGGCAACGGGACCGAAAGTTCTTCGAAGGTCTTAATTTCATCTTCCGAAGGGATTTCGTCGGCGCTGGATTTGCCCGCGAGGAAGAAGTCGTTCAATTGACGATAGAACTGTTGGCGATTGTCCTGGAGAAAGTTGTGCGTGCCGGGATCGCGGTTCACGTGAGAGCGAACGGATTTTTCAGCGTCGTAAAGCCGGTAGATCGGGAGGGCGGCGTCGAGGAGCGGTTGCAAGGCGTGGCCGGATTTGAAGCAGCAATTGTCGTTTACGTTGAAGGTGAGTAGCGCCGGGCGCGGAGCGAGCATGGCGGTCATGTGCGCGTAGTCGGTGACCGTGCCGAGGTCGTTCGGCGTCTGCTCGCAATCGCCGAGGTCGGAGTGATTGTGCACGCGCGTCAGAAAGCTCGAGTAGCCGGCGACGGGATTGCAAAGCGTGACGCGAGTGTCGAGCGAGCTGATGAAAATGGTCTGCCATCCGCCGCCGGAGAGTCCCGCGACAGCGACACGCTTGGAATCGGCGTTCGGATGCTCCAACAGGATATCGAGTGCACGGGACATGCAGAGGTGAAAGGTGGCCAACCCGCTGTAGCCGCAGAGATCCAGGTGCGGCATCTTGTAATGATCGAAGCCGGGAGAATTGAGTTCGCCCATGCCGAGCCATTCGGTGTTGAGGGCGATCATGCCACGCTTGGCCTGGTTGATGCAGCGCATCTGCTTGTAGTCGGCGGCCTTGCCGTTCTTGCGGTCATGACCGTTGACGTTCAATACGACAGGAACCTTGCCCTTGAGCTTGTCCGGCACGTAGAGCAGCGCCGACGTCCACATGCCGGGCACGACTTCGTAACGCAGTTTGCGGATCGTATAACCGGGGCCGCCCTTGATCGTGTCGAGCCATTCGACCTTCGTCGGCAACTTGCGCCAATCCGCTGCCCCTCCGCGGAAAACCACCTTGTCCAATGTCTCCTTCCGCATGCGATTGGCGTATTCCTCCCACTCGCTTTTGCTTTTCACCTTCGGCATGCGCAGGATGCGGTCTTTGGCGAAGGCCTCCACTTCGGCCTGCGGCAATTTGGAGTCGATGATAGGGCGGGCCAGCCACTTGGTGAGCGTGGCTTGATCCACTTCGGCCGCGTTTAGAAAACACGACACGAGAGGGAGCAGGGCGATCAGGCGTAGCTTCATGTGGCGGAGCATACCTCGTCCTTTTCATTCGCCAACCGGAATGAAGCGGTGTCCAATCGCATCATGAGTCCCCTCGAAAATGACCGACGTGATTTCCTGACGGCGCTCACCGCCGGTGCGACGGTGGGTATGCTGTCCCAAAGCCGGGTTGCCGGCGCCGAGCCCGCGGACGATACTGCTCCCATGAAACCACAGGACATGAAGCGCAAGTTGCAGGAATGCCTCGGTGGTCCCTGGCCGGATCCGAGTCCGCTCAAGGCCAAGGTGCTCGGGACGGAGGCGACCGCCGACTTCAAACGGATCCTGGTGAGCTACGAAGTGGAAACGGGCGACGTCGTAAAGGCCTACCTGCTGATCCCCAAAGGCGTGACCGCCCGCAAACCCGCGCCGGCCGTTGCGATCTGGCATCAGCACGCCGGGCAATGGCATCTTGGAAAAGGGGAACCGGCTGGCCTGACGGGAAACCCGATGCATCACACCGGGGCTGCACTCGCTCGCGAGGGGTACGTTGTACTTTGTCCGGACGCACTTTGTTTCGAAGAGCGGCAGGACCCAACGGGAAAGTTGAAAGGTGGGAACTACGAGCGGTTTGAATTCCTTCGATACGTCGTTGAGGGGAAGAGCATG
>JBMYQZ010000169.1:0-9200 GCA_049601855.1 Limisphaerales bacterium
ATCGCAATTCATCGACCGGCAAAACTGTTCTGCTGATGCCAAAATGGATTTCCGGGGAGACGGTTGGATGAAATTCCACTGCGACCACCAGACGGCGCTGCCCGCAAGCGGATTAAAGAGTCGGCCATGAACGTCGCCAGGCAGGGAAGCCGGTTCGATCACCAGCGAACCTATTTTACGATCGGCGTAAGCGCCGGATCGCCCCAAAGGACGTACAACAGCCCGTTGCCTTTCGATCTACGATCGGCCTTCGGCGGCGCCGGCTCGGGATAGTAGTCGGGGATGGGCTGGCCACCGATCCGCGCGTTCATGATTCGTTGATACGCTTCCCCCGTCGATAGCCCGGCCAGCACGTGTTCGGCCATCGGGTACACCACCGGAAAGCCGCCGCACAGTCCCATGTGCCCCAGCATCATGACGGCTCCGTTGTCCATCGCGTGAAACGCGAACCGCTTGCCCTTCTTGTCGCTCAGGTCGTGTCGATCCGCGCGGTACGGCGAGGCAGAATAGCAGGAACCGCAGAACACGAGTTCGTTCGAAAAATCGATCTGGGCAAAAGCGGAGACGCGCGTTCCGACGATCCTTTCGGGCGTCCCATGGCCGAACATGAAAAGCAGATTGTTTCGGTTTAGCGCCTGCTTTGCGGGAGCCGACAGGCTGGCAAATGTATGACGTTCGGAAGCCGGCAACATCGCGATGTTCTTTTCCGCCGCGGCAAGTTTCGGAAAATCGTCTCTTTCGGTGTGTGACTTACGGGTGGTGATGATGATAGCGGGAGACTCCGTTCCTTCTTCAGCGAACATGCGCTGAACGACCTTTGCCTTCTGATAGCTCCGATACCGTCGGGCATCCATGTCTTCTATGGCGCCGATGGAGGCCGGCGCCAACTGTTCGGACCGCAGCGCTTGAAAGTTCAGTGTCCGCTCCACCAAGGCGGCCAAACTCGCGGCATCGCTCGCGATCAGGTAACCGAGAAACGCATCCAGCTCCGGGTCGTCATCCAGTCCTGTCAGCAACTTCAAAACACTCAGATGCATATTCTCGCGATAGCTGTCCACCACCGGAGCCACCGCTACAAACCGCGGCATTAGCTTCCGCAGCGATTTCTTCAAACGATCAAATTCGCCCTTTTGTTTGAACAGTTCACCCAGCGACGGCACACAAATCACCTTGCCCTTACGGTGCGTCGCCAATCGATCCAATGCCTGCCGCGCCACGGGTTCCTTATGATCCGTCACAATCACGTATCCCTCGCCCTGGGGAGCGTGTGCCTTCGTCGGCATGATTCCGGTCGTCGATCCGAATGCGCCCGGACTTGGTGGATCGCGCATCTCCGCGATCGTCGGAATGAGCAGCGATTTGGACGCACCACGGTCACTGGACGAAGCGGGTTTGGAACGCGGAGCGCCGGTCGGCGACGCCAATTTCTTCCACTGCCGTTGCTGCTCCGGAGACAACAGTTTCAAAGCCTCCTTTTGAGACGCCTGTCGCAGCCCATCCAATTTGGCTGCCAATTCCGGACGACCCCGCTCGGCCTGGCGAATCCGATTGAATTCCGCGACCGTTCGCCGAACGACGGCCGAGATCTCCGATCTTTGTCTGGCTGACAGGGAGAGTTGGGAGGAATTCTGCAACAGAGCCTGAGCTCCCTTCCCCACCGCCGCCTGCCCTCGGATGATGCCCAGCCCGAGGAGGATCGCCAACAACCAGATGGTGTTCGTTTTCACAGTGGGGACCATGTTGGAGACGCCAACGCGAAGCGAGCTGAAAGAAGGCGCGAGGCACGGTGCAATCTGAACCCACCATCGTTCAATTGATCAACCTTGACTGTGGCTTCGACCGTGAGATCACTGGCACTCGTGACTCGAATCCTGTCGTGCGCAATCTTCCTATCGATGCTCAACACTGAGCTCTGGGCAGAGGTCCAGATTGTGACAACAACCGGCGGTGGGATGAAGGTCGCCACCAGTCAATATACTGCCGAGTTCGGATCGGACGGCGGATTGCGATCGCTTCGCGTGGCGGAGCTTGAGTTTTTGAAATCTCCGGAGTGGCATGACGGCGCCGGGATGTTCGCAGTGGACTACGTCCCGCCCGGTAATATCGGCATCGTCTCTGAACGCATGCAAGTGGCGGACACCTCAAAGCTGGAGGTGCGAGACAACGCAATCACCGTTTCCGGCGATCGGATAACGCTGGAGTATCGGTTTCGGGAAACCGGGTTCGATGTGCTTGGCCAATCGAAGATCGATCGTGATTATCTTCTGCTGTTTCCATCGACGAATGTGAGGCGCAGCCTCGATTCACTCACCGACCGGCCGATCCTGATGGCCGGCGGCAAGGTGGTGGGCATGCAACAGGAGGGAATGCGCTGGCCCACCCGCCAGGGACCGATGCTGCGCTTTGATGAACGAGAGGATGGCTACGCCAGCTTCTATTGGTGGTCAGACAAATACGGAGGAACGAAACGCGCGGTCAGCGCGCAGATTCGCAGCCGGAAGAGACCGCTCTTTTCAGTCGAGGCACTGCCGGAGCCGTTACTGCCCGAGGCTATTCAATTCTCCATTACCGCGGAGAACGCCGACTTTCTGTTACCGGGAGACAAGCCGGTCAGTTTCAAGATTCAGGCGGAGAATCTGACGCCCGACGGATTGGAGGCATCCGTGGATTTCGAAGTGCGAGACTTTCTTTCTCAAAAACCTGTCGCTCAATCCCGACACCAGATCACGCTCCGGGCAGGAGAACAAAAGACTTTTCAGACGGCCGCAAAGCTCTCCCGGCCCGGCCCCTATCGCGGCGCTCTGGTCCTCCGCAACGGCGAACGGATTCTGCGCGAGCTCAAATGGGTCTTCACTTACGACTTCGCCAACTACCAACCGGAGGCAACGCGTCCGGAAGACTTTCAGGCCTTCTGGAAGAAGACCCTGACCGAGCTCGGCCGCGTTCCATTGAAGCCGGAAATGAAACTCAGCGAAAAATGGAGCACGGATACGATCGAAGTATTTGAAGTTCGCCTGATGAGCTTGGACAACAAGCACTTCTGGGGCTGGTATTCGCGCCCCAAAAAGGAAGGTCGTTTCCCTGGTCATTTCATCTGCCCGCCGACCGGGCTTTTTCAACCCGGCGGACCGTCTCGCAGCGCCCATGCCTGCACCTTCTCGATCGCCATCCACGGATTCGATCTTCACCTGAGCGACGTACCCGACGGACCTCATCCATGGAAGGGCTACCGCACGCTGGGAATCGAGTCACGCGAAACGGCGAGCTGGCGTTGGATCTACGCCTCGCTCGTTCGGGGCATGGATTTTCTCAGCCAACAACCTGAAGTGAACGAAGATCGCATTGCTGTCAGCGGCAGCAGTCAGGGAGGTGGACTGGCACTTGTGCTGGCCGGTCTCGACCATCGCATGCACGCCGTATTTCCGCAGTATCCAAGACTACCGCGCCTCGACTGGACGGTGAAACACAACACCGGATACTGGCCCTTCAAAATGTCCTCCAAGCCAGCCGGCCAGACCGAGCAACAATTCCTCCACACCCTCTCCTATTTCGATGCGGCAAATTTCACTCAGGACATCCAATGCCCCACCGTGATTCTGGTCGGCCTGTTGGATTGGGTCACCGCCTCCGGAAACCTCATTAATGCCGCCGCCCATCTGAAACCCGGTCAGGTCCAACTCATCTGCGATCCCTGGGGAGGCCACGGATCCGCGTCGATGACCTACCGCAATCGTTTCCAGGATTCACTGAACAATTTCCTACGGAAGAACGCGCCCCCGGTAGTCAAACCGTCGAAGTAGAAATCAATAGCCGCGAATCCATCATTCGGCAGGTTATTGCTCAATCGCCCGCCGAAAGAAGTCGATCGTTGATCGCGAGTATTTCAAAAATTCGCCGGCATACTTCTTCTTGTCCCGACCTCCGTGCGTCGTCACTGGCCAACCGGTTTCCACTTGTATCCGTGAGAAGCCAGGCTGTTGGCAAATGATCGGGTGAATGGCAGCCGGACATCCTCCTGCCCGCACATCACCAGAAAGCGAATCTCCTTGGCACCGGGAACTGCGCTGCGTCCGGCGACCTTGGCAACCGCCGGCACAAAAAGCTGCCGCTGGGGTGCGGGCATTTCCGTTGCATTGTTTGGGTCACCCAGAAACTCGGCAGCATTCGCGACCTTGTCCGGGAAGGCATACATCTGAAAACCGCCGTCAGGTGATGTCCAGGAGCCGGCGGCAAGCGGCGCACAGGCATGAACCAGCTTCGGATTCTGAAGGGCAAAGCGATGGGCGAATTGCGCGCCCCGGGAGTAGCCGGTGAGGAGAATCTTCGGCTTCAGTCGATAGCGGCCTCTGGCATCGGTCAGCACGTGTCTGAGATATTCGCCGTCGCCGAGGGAAGGAAACCGCTGTTCATTCGGATCTGAACGGGAACCGGTGGGTGAAATGACAATTACCGGCAGGTCGATCTTCCGAGACGCCCGATACATGTCCCTCACCAGCCAGTGATTCCGACCATTGCCTCCCCCACCGTGGAAGACGACCAGACACCAGTAGCTCTTGCTGGGGTCGTAGTTCTTCGGCAACCGGACGTGGTATTCTCGCTCGACCTTGTCATGCGTGAAAGTGAACCGCCGCGGATCGTCATCGGCATCCTGCGCTGCGGCGGTCAAAGCGATTGGCATCAGTCCAAGGCAGACACAAAGGAGATCGCGGAACATGCCCGATGGTGGTCGCACACAGCAGACTTGTTCAACATTTATACAAGTTCAATTCGCTGGCGGATGGCAATGAATCGAGCAGATTGTCAGATACGATCCATGCCGCCTAAGCTGCGTCGTGGCTTCGGAACATTCAGAATCAAAATGATACGCCAACTCTCTTTTCTTCTCGTGGCTTTTTGGGTGGCGACGATTACCGGGTCCGCCGCCGGATCGCCGAAACCAAATGTTGTCTTCATCATGGTCGATGATCTGGGATGGAGCGATGTCGGTTTTAGTGGGTCGAAGGTTTACGAGACTCCGAACGTCGATCGCCTGGCACGGCAGGGAATGGTGCTGTCGGATTTCTATTCCGGTGGACCGGTTTGTTCGCCGACCCGGGCTTCCATCATGACGGGCAAATACACGGCTCGCACGGGCGTCACCACCTATCTGCTTTCGCCGACCCGGGATGCATCGCATGTGCAGCCGCATCTGCCGCTCGAGGAATTCACGATTGCGGAAGCGTTCAAGAAGAACGGCTTTGCCACCGGCTATTTCAGCAAGTGGCATCTCGGATATCAGAACGATTATTGGGCCGGCGAACAGGGCTTTGACGTCGCCAAGGACGGGATCGATCTGCCCTGGGCCTGGACCCTCTGCTACCCGGACATCAAGGAGGCCCCCACCGCCAAGACCTGGCCCAAGACCCACACGCGCTTCTTCAGTCCCTATCACCTCACGCACCTGAAGAACGGTGCACCGGGTGAGTATCTGACCGATCGGCTCACCGATGAGACGATCGCGTTCATCGAAGCAAACCGGAACCGGCCGTTCTTTGCCTTTCTGTCGTATCACGCCGTTCACACCCCGCTGCAGGCGAAGCCCGAAAAGATCGCCAAGTACGAGAAGAAGATCGCCGCCTTGGGATTGGCGGGTACGAAGGAATCGGATCGCCGGGAGAAATCGTTTCAGAACAACGCCGCCTACGCCGCGATGGTCGAACATGGATGAAAACGTCGGCCGGCTGTTGAAGCGTCTCGATGAATTGAAACTGAGCGACAACACGATCGTGGTCTGGACCTCCGATAATGGCGGCAAGGGTTCGGTCACCTCGAATCTTCCGTTGCGCGGCATGAAGCACAATCTCTACGAGGGCGGGATTCGCGTCCCGACACTTGTGCGTTGGCCGAAACACATCACCGCCGGTGAGGTGAATGCAACGCCGCTGATCAGCAATGATTTTTATCCAACGCTACTGGAGCTGACGGATTGTCCACCTGAATCGCAGCAGCACGTGGACGGTGTCAGTTTTGCGAGGGTCTTGACCGGGGCGAGCAAGGCCGTTGATCGGGATGCCATCTATTGGCACTACCCGCACAGCCGACAAGAGGCGGCGATTCGCGAAGGCCACTACAAGCTGTTGCATCGCTTTGAGCAGAACCGGGCCGAACTCTACGATCTCAAAAACGACATCGGAGAACGCACTGACCTCAGCGCCGAAGAGCCGCAGCTGACGAAACGTCTGCTCGGGAAACTAAAGTCGTGACAGCAAGGTGTCGGAGCGAAATTCAAGGGAGAAACTTGGCCAAGCAAACCGGCAACACCCGCAGCGGTTGCCGAACTCGCGAAGAAGCGCCCGAACGTGTTGTTCATCTCGGTGGATGACTGGAATGACTGGGTCGGCTGCCTCGGACACCAGCAGGCAAAGACGCCCAATGTCGATCGTCTGGCTAGTCGCGGTCTGCTTTTTGCCAACGCCCATTGCGTGGCACCGGTGTGCAATCCTTCCCGGGTGGCAACACTGACCGGCCTGCGTCCTGGCACAACAGGAGTCTACGAGAACAACCACGTGATGCGGCGCAAGGTTCCGGACGTGGTTACCTTGCCGCAGCACTTTCGGGCGAACGGATATCGCGTCGTCGGTGGAGGCAAGGTGCTTCATGACGTCCCACCACATGCCCACGATCCCCTAAGCTGGGATGACTATTTCTGGTGGAACGAACACGGGCCCAAGGGTGGGAAAGCCGGAGCTGGTTGGCGGAGCCCCTACAGCATTGCGCCGGATCCGGAACCGGCCGGAAGGCCGACCCGCAAGATCACTTCACTGACCAAACGTAATTTTGATTGGGGAATCGCGGATGAACCGGAATCCGCCTGGCCGGATTCGCAAGTTGCGCAGTGGGCAAGTGACTTTCTCAGCAAGGAACACGACCAGCCCTTCTTCCTCAGTGTGGGGATATTTCGCCCGCACGTTCCGTGGTTCAATCCGGCGAAGTACGTCGAGCGATTTCCATTGGACAAGATCACACTTCCACCGACCAAGGCGGACGATCTTGATGATCTCGGCGATTGGGCCAAGCGTCGGGCGCATGACCGGGCAAGCAAACACGACCAGCTCGTTGAGTTCGGTGAATGGAAACCGGCGGTACAGGCCTATCTCGCTTCAATCTCCTTCGCCGATGCGAATGTCGGACGGGTTCTTGATGCCTTGGAGAAGAGTCCCCATCGAGACAGCACCATCGTCGTGCTCTGGTCCGATCACGGATATCACCTCGGCGAGAAGGGTCACTGGCACAAACGCACGCTGTGGGAGCGCGCCACCCGCGTGCCGTTGATCATTGCTGCGCCAGGCGTCACATCAGCGGGCGCGACCTGCCGCCAGCCGGTCAGCCTGCTCGATCTCTACCCGACCTTGGTTTCACTCTGCGGCTTCAAGGAGCGAACGGAACTCGAGGGCAACGATCTCTCCAGTCTGTTGGTCAATCCCGACTCGAAATGGTCGAACGCCGCTGTCACGACCTGGCAACCGGGGAACCACAGTGTCCGCACTGAGGACTGGCGCTACATCCGCTATTCAACCGGAGAAGAGGAACTCTACGATCATCGATCAGATCCCAATGAATGGCACAACCTCGCCGGCAAGCCGGAAATTGCCGATCGCAAGCGGCAACTCGCCAGGCACCTTCCCGGACCAAAGCCGACCACAACCGAGAAAAAACGGGTCACTCAGCTCACCTTCATCGCCGAAGGCAAAGCCACCAATCTGACCAGTGCCGGAACCCCATGGAAAATGATCGACGGTAAACTCGTCGGCGCCGGCAAACCGAATCAGCTGCATGCCAGTCACGGCCCGGGCGTCGGCGACTTCCACATCGACGCCATGCTCAGTATCGACAAGTTGAACGGCACGGCCGCGGCATTTGAAATCGGCGAGAAGAACTACTTCGGCTTCGAAGGTCGGTTGAATGAATTCTACCTGAATGGTCGCATCTTCGGCGGCCGGCGGAAATTGATGAAGTCCAAGGAACACCTCGCCGAGGGCAAACCGTTTCGCTTCGAAGTGATCCGCAAAGGTATCAACATTCGCTTTCTCCTCAATGGCAAGGAATTGCTGAAGATCCAACATGCCGGTCCCTTGAACCGCATGGCGTTCTCACCGTGGCGGGGCACGATGCGAATCGAACGCTTCGCCGCAACCGGAAACCTGTTGCCGGCATCCAGCCTGCCAAGACCTTCCAAGCCGACGCCGAGTTTGGTTGACCGAAAGAATGTTCCTGTTACCGACGTCTTCGTTCCCGCCAAAGACGGTTATCCACATATCCGCATCCCGGCATTGATCACCGCCCAGAATGGCGATGTGCTGGCCTTTGCCGAAGGGCGACAAGGCGGCGACCATTCCGAAAACGACCTCATCCTCAAACGCAGCAACGACGGTGGCCGAACTTGGGGCAAGCTGCAGGTCGTCCTCGAACGCGGCAAAGACGTGATTGTGAACCCTTGTCCAGTCGTTCTGAACTCCGGCCGCATCGTGCTGATGTTTCAGCACTTCCCCGCCGGTTATCACGCCCGGGCCATGGGGACACGGGTCAAGCAACTCGAACCCGGAATCAAGGACGGCAACATCTCCCGCACCCTCGTGATGCACAGCGACAATCACGGAGCCACCTGGTCGAAGCCGCGTGACGTGACTGCCCAGACCAAACGCCCTGCCCCAATCATCTCCACTGCCACCGGCCCCGGTATCGGCATCCAACTCCAACACGGCTCCCATCGCGGTCGAATCATCATGCCCACCAATGAGGGTTGGTTCGATGACGCGAAGAAGCGCCATTTCAACGTCTACGCCTGCTACAGCGACAACGATGGCAAGACCTGGGCCTTTGGCAAACCCGCTCCCAATGGCAGTCCGGGTGAAGGCAACGAAGTCCAGATGGTGGAACTGTCCGATGGCTCCTTGATGCTGAACACCCGCAGCAACGGCGGCACCAAACATCGCAAGATCGCCATCAGCCGCGACGGTGGCGAAACATGGTCGCCTTTGAAGGACGAGAGCGCCCAACCCGAACCCCAATGCATGGGCAGCATCCTTCGCTACAGCTGGCACCAAGACGGCAAGAGCCGACTCATCTTCGTCAATCCCGCCAGCCGTTCCGGGCGCAAACAGGGCACCATCCGAATCAGCTACGACGAAGGCAAGACTTGGCCGGTGTCCCAGCTCTTCTAC
>JBMYQZ010000170.1:0-9188 GCA_049601855.1 Limisphaerales bacterium
GAAATGGCCGATGCGCGACAGCTTCATCTGCAGATTGGTGAGGCCGTAGTAGCTGGCGGGTTTGCCGCTGCCGGCGGTTGTCCGTGCGTCGGGGAGAGGGGCGGTGATGTTGCCTTCGCCGGGGAGCGGGATTGGCGCCGCGTTGAAGCGGGCGGTGGCGGTTGAACCATTCTTGGCATCGATAAACAGGTCGTTGTGATGGAGGTCGTTGTTCACGAGTGAGGCGGTGGCGGGACCGAAGCTGGCCTTTTTCTCGTAGATTGCGACGGCAGTGACGTTGTTGGTGATGGTGTTGTTGAGGATGAGTGCGTTCGAGAGATCCTTCACCGCGATGCCCATGTTGGCCCGGGTGATCACATTGTTGAAGATGGTCGGGCGCGATTTCTCGCCCACGGAGATTCCCTTGTCGCCGTGGCTTTCAATGCTGTTGCCCTGGATCAGCGTCCATGCCGACGAGAGATCGATGCAGTCGTCCTGGTTGTTCTTGAAAACGCTGTTCTCTATCTTGCCTCCACCCATGTCGAAGTCGACGGCGTCGAGGTTGTTGGAAAAAGTGCAGTTGGCGATCTCGGCGTAGCCATACTTGGCGTTGAAGGCATCGTCGGCGGCCATGTCTCGGAAGATGGAATGTTCAACCGTGCAGTTAGCGGAGTACGCGGCGATTCCGGCGGTCACGGCCATGCCGTTGATCTGAACGTTGGCGGACCGCTCGATCACACAACGGGTGAAGGCCGAGCCAAGTGTGTTGCGATTGGGATTGATGAATATGGAGCCCCAATGGCCGTTGGTGTCCAGTGACGTGAAAGTGGCGCCGTCGGCCGTGATACTCCCGCGCACGATCAGTGACATGCCGGGGGCGAATCGAAGGGTGGTGTTGCTGCTGATGGACAAGGCTTGATTTGGGCCGACGAACCAGTTGGTTTCGATTCGGTGTTCGCCGGGTGGGACTCGCACGACGGTCACGTTCATTCCGTCATGGAGAGAGGTGCCATCTGGTTCGACGAATTGAACGGTCTGCTCCGGCGTGCGTGGATTGGCAAACGGGAGGCTCTGAAGTTTTTGGCGGTCCGAATCTAAATACTCCGGTCGTCGGATCGGATCGCCCGCTTGCTCGCCGGTTGTCAGCACGGTGCAATGCCTGCGTTCAGTGATGCGGTTCGAAACGTCCAAGGAACGGAGGATCACGTTTGAGACGTTCGGATCTGGCGTGGCAACATAGACACGGTTGGTGGTGGCGACGGGACGATACCAAGGTGCGAGTTGGGAAACGCCGCCGAGGAATTCGACTTCCGGATTCTTGATGGCGCCCAAGCCGTCCACGATGATGCCTGGTCCCATGGGGATGGGTGTTCGTTCGACGGACATGGAAAGGGGTAGGGAACCAGACATGGAGATTCTGCCGTCGCGACTCGCTTGGAATTTGAATTTCTGGTCCGACCGGGGCAGTTCCCTCCCGATGTAGAACGGGGTACCGTTGGTCAAACCCGAAGCGGCGAGCGCGATCGATGACAGATCGCTGTCGCAATAATTCGTTGAGATAAGATCGATGGCGCCGAGGATCCGAACACCTGGGATTGCAGGCGTCTTGACGTCGGCCACCCAATTCACCGTGACCGGACCGCCTTCGAGCGTGCGTTCGAGATATTTCAAACGGTCGTCGATCATCGCGCGCATGTGTGCGATCGCATCTTGCCACTCTGCGTTGCTCGTATAACGGGTCATGTCAAAGCGGTAGTGCATGTGGGTGTCGGCGTGAGCGTCCGAACGCACGTAGGCGGTGAGTTCAGCGATCTTGCGCTGGAGATATGCGTGATGATGCGTGCTGCGCAACATCCGCCAAAGGCTTTGCAGGTAGACCTTCCGGTAGCGATGATGACGCAGCAGTCCGTCGGCGAAGTCGTTGATTGCCAACAGCGGCGGATGCCGGTTCCAGCCGGTCTTCTTCAACAACTCCCGATGACCTTCGATGATGAACGTCGACGAGGCCTGATACCAGGGGAGGATTTGAAAACGGCCGACCCCGGGATCGCGAATCCAGCGGATGTTGTGAGTGGAAGGGTTTTCCGCGCAGGTGATCGTGGCGTGCGCGAGGTATTTGAGGTACTGGTCCACGTCGAGGACGTTCTCGATTCGCTCGCGGTACTGCGGATGGTCTTTCTCCAGGGCAATGGCGTAGAGGTCGAGAAGCGGTTGCAGGTCGTTGGTGAGTCCGGCTGAGGCGTATTGCTGCCAATTCTCGGGTTTGAGGAATTCGTAGGCCCGGATGATGGGCTTGAACTCACCGTAAATGTCCGAGGCGTTACGGTTGTGTCGTTCGGCGAAATATCGATCGGGTTGTTCGAGAAAGGTCTGGATGCCTTGGAATTCGCCGTTGATGCGAAAGTGAACCAGGAATTGAAACGGGACCATGATGCCCGATTCGCGCAGGGCTTCGCTCCAGAGGATGTCGTTGATGGCGGTGTGATCGCGTTGGTTGATGAGGTTGAACTGACGACGACCATGGAACAGGTCGTTCTTGCGAAACTTGAGGCGCCAGGACTTCTTGAATCCGAGATAGTGATCGAAGTTCCAACCTCGGTAACGGACCTCAACCGGGTAGCGCGTGCCGGCGTAAGTAAAGAAGGCGGGAACATATGGCCAATGTCCGGTGCCCTTCGAGAAAATGGACATCGCCGATTCAGCGTTGAACCCGTCCTTCCAGCGCGGCAGAGCTTTGTTGAGTTCAAACTCGCTGAGTTGCGGAAGCTCAAGTTCCATCACGGGAAGTTTCGTGTAAGGCAGACTGTCCCACGGCCGATCGGGGCTGGAGCGGGTTTGAATCTGGGGCGGTAACTGCGCAACCTTCTGAATGCGATCGCGAAACTCCTGTTCCAGGTCATCCATCACCTTCGCTTCGGCGGTCTTGGCGTGATTTTGGAGGACGACGTAAGCAGGGGCGCCGATCGCAGCCACGAGAAACACGAGGATAACCCCCGGCGTGGCGCGCTGGAGATTGGTTGCCGGCGCGGTGAATTCCGCCACCGGTTTGTTCTTCCGTCCGATGGCAAAAAGCCGCCGCAGGCGATCGTGTTCGTGACAGAAAACCAGCACCAACACCATCAGCATGACCGTGCTCATGTTCAGGCTGAGTCGATGGGGGCTGATGACCGGGACATGAAACGGCAGTGGGATCATGTCGTTGATCGTCAACGGCAGGCAATAGATGGTCAGGCAGAGAAAGAGGAAATACGCGACATAGCCACCGAGAACGACCTGCAATGTCCGGCGGATCCACATGACTTGTAGGGAGACGTCAGTCGTCGGCCAGGAGCCCCGGCTCCAAGAGCGTCAGGCTGATGCCCGGATAAGTCTCACGCAGTTTGTCCTTGAACGCCACGAACGATTCAAAGTCGTTGAACGAGGTCAGAAACACCGCTTCCACGCGATCGTCGGTCTCGTCGAGGCGACGCAGGGAGACCTGTTTCGAACAATCTTTCAGGCGGTCGATGATGTCACCGATCTTGAAATCTGCGGGCTTGGCTGCCTCGAGCGAGAAGATCTTGTAATCGAGTTCGTTGTGACGTGTGCCGCTGTATTGGAGTCGGATTACCGCCAGGCACATCAACACTCCAGCCATGGTGAAGAGGGGGCGATTGCCACCCAAGCCGATACCAATCGCGATCACAAGGAACAGGTAAACCAATTCCTCAGGATCCTTGATTGCAGCCCGGAAGCGAACGATCGACAAGGCGCCGACGAGACCCAGCGACAAGGCCAGTGAAGTGCTGACGGTTGCGATGACCAGCGTCGTGACCACCGCCAAGAGCACGAAGGATTTGGCGAAGGATTTGCGGTTCGAGAGACTGCGTCCGTAGCGCACGTAGCAATGCGCAACCACGGTGCTGAGCACGAGCGCCAAGATCAGGTTCAGGCAGAATTGCGGGACGCCCAAGGCCGTGTCGGCCTGTAAGGACAATAGCTTGGAAGTCAGATTTTTGAGTGAATCCATTTCTGGTTTGGCGACATTTGTTACGTGGCTGCCGAGGGAGCGGAGAGGCTAGGGCGCGCGAAAATCATTGTCAATTTGGGCCTGTGAGAAGCAGGGCGGGGGAATCGTCATTGTGAGCAACTTTTTGTGGTCAGGCAGTCGGCAATTTAAGTATGCAGAGGATTCATGGCTGCAATTAAATCAATTGATAACAGGAAATTCGCATCAACCAATTCGTGTGCGAATCCACGTACACCTTCGGAAAAAGGTGGATGGAATCGACTCTTTTCGAGGCTTTTTGGCGCTTTGATGATCTTCGGTGCGGTTCCACTGATGGCTCAGGGTGAGGGCGGAATCGACTCTGGGGACACGGCTTGGATCCTCGTGGCGACGGCCTTGGTGCTGTTTATGAACATCCCAGGGTTGGCGCTATTTTACGCCGGCTTGGTTCGTAAAAAGAACGTTCTGGCCGTGCTCGCTCAATGTTTTGTGCTGACCGCTGTGATGACCGTCGTCTGGCTGGTCTGCGGGTACAGTATCGCCTTCGGATCGGGAACCGACGGGGTGAACGCCTTCATCGGCAAGATGGATTTGGTGATGCTGAGGGGCGTCACCCCGGATACCGCTGAGGGCACGATTCCAAAGCTGCTGCATTTTGCGTTTCAGATGACCTTCTTTATCATCACCCCGGCGCTGATGGTCGGAGCCTTCGTTGATCGGATCAAATTCTCAGCAGTACTTTGGTTCACCGTGCTCTGGAACTTGGTGGTCTACGCTCCGATCTGCCATATGACCTGGGCCGGCGGTTACTTCGCGAAAATGAACGTGCAGGATTTTGCCGGCGGTATCGTGGTTCACATCACGGCCGGTGTCGGTGCGTTGGTCGCCTGTATTGTGCTTGGTGCTCGCAACGGTTATCCGCAAAAACAGATGATGCCGCACAATCTCCCGATGACCGTGACTGGCGCCGCGATGTTGTGGGTCGGCTGGTTCGGGTTCAATGGCGGCAGTGCCTTAGCCGCTGACGGTGCGGCCGCGTCGGCCCTGACCGTGACCCAGATTTCAGCCGCCACGGCCACCTTGGTTTGGATGTTCGTGGAATGGATCAAGTTCGGAAAACCGAGCATGCTCGGGGCAGCGACCGGGGCGATTGCGGGCTTGGCCGCCATTACGCCAGCGTCCGGGTCCGTCGGGCCGCTGGGAGCCTTGGCGATCGGTGCCACTTCCGGCTTGGTTTGCTGGTGGGCGTCAACGCAGCTGAAGAAGAAACTCGGCTACGACGACTCTCTGGACGTGTTTGGCGTCCACGGTGTCGGTGGTTTCATCGGCACAATCATGCTGGGTGTATTCATGGCCCCGAGTCTGGGAGGACTTGGCGACAAGGACTTCAGCATGGGCAAGCAACTGGGCGCACAACTGACCGCGTCGGTGATCACGATCGTTTACACGGCGATCGCCACTTTCGTTATCCTCAAGATCGTCGGTGCCGTGGTTGGCCTGCGCGTGAGCGAGACCGAAGAAGACGAGGGCCTGGACTTGGCCTATCATGGGGAAGAGGCCTACAACGACTAAGCAGCCACGGAGAAAGAAATCGCATGAAGAAAATCGAAGCTATTATCAAACCGTTCAAACTCGAGGAAGTGCGTGACGCGCTTTCCGAAGTTGGCGTTGTTGGAATGTCCGTGTCTGAGGTCAAGGGATTTGGCCGTCAGAAGGGGCACACCGAGATCTATCGCGGCAGCGAATACACCGTCGACTTCCTACCCAAAATCCGCATCGAAATGGTGGTGAAGGACGATCAGGTCGACGGTTGCATCGAGGCCATCTGCAATTCTGCCAAAACCGGAAAGATCGGCGACGGCAAGGTCTTTGTGCTCCCCGTGGAGCAGGCCGTGCGGATTCGCACGGACGAAAAGGGCGACGAGGCTCTCTGAGCATTGGAGCCAGCCAATGAAAGAAGGCGCGGCCGTGAGGCCGCGCCCTTTTTTTGTGATCCAACGTTTGAGTTGTCAGAATGGCCGGTGCTAAGGTCTCACAAGATCTATCACAGCCAGCCATGGACGAACAGCCACACAAGGGAACCCTCCGCGTCATCCGGCGGATTACGGCCGATCGGATTCTGGAACGCGACGAGGTCTGGGATTTGGGCAACTACCTCAACGAGTGCCGTGATGCCCGGCATTCGTGGCCCGGCACGATTCTCTGGGAAACGCTGAAAAGTATTTTTGAAGACGGTATCGTGTCGGATGAAGAACTGGCGGCCTTGGGTCAGATCCTCTCCGATATCGAGAACGAGTGTGCCAGTATCTCTGATCTGGGTCTGACGACCTACATTCGAACGGCTTCGCGGGCGGAACTCGAGGCCGCCCGGCAGCAGCAGGCCGACCCGTTTAAAGTGCCGCAAGTGGATCATTTGCCGCGTCGGCAGACGGACGCGGGCGAAGAATTCGAAGTGAACTTGAACGGTTCCAGTTGCAATTGCGCCGAGTGGAAAGAGAAGCGCAGTGAATTGCCCGAAGGCCATCCGGGGCGGGTTTGCCAACACATCGCCCGGACCTACGCGGAACTTCTGGAGCAGGGCAAGGGAGACGATTGGTCACCGCCTTTTGTCGGCATGATCAAGGATCTGGCCGAAATGTTTCGTGGTTCAGATTTGGCCTCCACCTGGCTGGAGATCGACGTTGAAGGTACGAAATACCTGATCGCCCTGGGCGACGGCGAGTGGACGCATGTTCACGGTCCTTCGGAGAGTGAAGAATACGATCGTTTCAGCTATCGCACCAAAGATCGTAGCTGGTTCTTTGGTGAGCGTCCGCGGGACGACACGTATCTCTCCACGATCATCGATGCTCTCTTGGGCGATTCCGAAGAATAAGGACACAGCTCATGCGACGTGCCGTCTACGCTGGTAGTTTCGATCCGCTCACCAATGGTCACCTTTGGATGGTGGAGCAGGGGATCAAGCTCTTCGACGAACTGATCGTTGCCATCGGGATCAACCCGGACAAGAAATACACCTTCTCCGTCGAGGATCGGATGCGTCTGCTTCGCGACTGCATAGGTGAGCGCGAGGGCGTCGTGCTGGAGAGCTTTGAAAACGAGTTTCTCGTTCATTACGCCGACCATAAGGAAGCTCGTTTTATCCTCCGCGGAATCCGATCCGAGAACGACTACGACTACGAACGCGGCATGCGTCACATTAATGCGGATCTCAAGCCTGACATCACTTCGATCTTCCTGATGCCGCCGCGGGAGTTCGCCGAAGTCAGCTCCAGTTTCGTCAAGGGACTCATCGGACCGGACGGCTGGCGGGACATTGTGAAGGGTTATGTGCCAGCTCCGGTCTACGAGGCCTTGAAGATTCAGTTCGCCTCGCGTTAATCCGGGCTTTTCTTCAGGTCGCCCTTTGCTACAACTCGCGCATGCCACGTAAGCTTTCCTCATTGGCTCCCGACTGGTGGGATTACACGACCCTTGACACCGAGATCATCGAGGCCGCCGCCAAGCTGACCACCCGACAGATCGAGAAGCTCTCGCGGCCGGGATTCAAGGTGGTGATGTACGATACGCTTGAAGATTTCTATCTCGCCGAAGCCCTTGAATACATCGACGCTTGGAAGCAATCCACCGCCGACAATCCCGTTGGCATCTGTGGTCCCATCGGCCCGACCGAACAACTTCCGCTCGTTGCCCGCCTGGTCAACGAACTCGGACTCGACGCGCGCGATGGACATTTCTGGGGCATGGACGAATGGGTGATCGATGGCAAGGAAGTGCCGGTGACGCATCCGCTCTCCTTTGAAAAGGCCGATCGCGAAATGTGCTTCAGCCGCATCAATAAGAAGCAGCGTCCGACCGACGCCAACCTGCACTTTCCCGCAGCCGACACCGCTCCCTTTCGCAAGACTTGGGACAGTGGCATTCGTTGCGCCGTCATGCAGGGCGGCCAAGGCGACATCAAGCACTGGGCCTTCAACGACCCGCTACGCCGCAAGGGAAAACACAAGAACGCTCCGCCGACTCCCGCCGAATATCGCAAATTGAAGACGCGGGTCGTCGAACTGCATCCGGTCACCATTGCGCAGAACGCCCGCACTTCCGGTGGCGGCAATGTGACCCTCGTTCCCACCGCTGCGGTAACCGTCGGTCCCGACGAAACCTGGAAATCGGACAAGGTCTCCATCTGGCATGCTGGCACCCACGACAATCCCTTCGGCCAGCGTCTCACCGCATTCATGATTTCCAAGGGCATCGCCGACAGTTCCGTTCCCATGTCACTCTTGGCCGACCATCCAAACGTGCAGTTCAACTACTTCCGCGGCGGCATCGGTACCTGCGATGTCGAGATGCACTGACGACCGTCGGATCCGCGCACCGCGCGGCACCCGAGGTTCGGGCGGTACGCCTGAGTTTCAAGGCGAGAATCTGGATTCACCGAATAGTGAATCCGATCAAACCGATTTCCGAATATTCCGCGGACCGTAAGCGCTTGTTCCCGCGCCGCCGGAGCGCAAACTTTGTACCTGCAATTGCGTGGCGAGGTCATCGCGGACCAGGTCCGGCGACAATAGGACATTACCAAGACCATTGACGATCTCATCGCCCGCAAGACGCAGGCGATGCAGTTGTTTGAGACGGCGCAGTATGAGGTGGCGAGGAAGGCGGTGCCGGCACAGTTGATCGGTGGCATCCGGATGACGGGACGGTATCAGGATTGTGGCAAAGCTTTCGGGACGCTGGGTCGCAAATTGAACCGGCACATCGGCGGCAAGGCGCTGACGCTTTACTACGATGGCGAATACAAGGAGACGGACGCCGACTTCGAGCCGGCAATGCCGGTGAAGTGCTCGTTGAAGATCGACGGCATCTGCGTGCGTGAACTGCCGGGGTGCGAATGGCTCACCCTGATGCACAAGGGCCCGTACGAGGAACTGGGCCGTTCGTATCGTCGGATGTTCGGTTACCTGCGGCAGCGCGAACTGAAGTTGGATCTCCCAACCCGCGAAGTTTACCGCAAGGGACCAGGGATGATCTTCAAGGGCAACCCGAACAACTATCTCACCGAAATCCAATTCCCCGTCGCTGCATCATGAACAGCAAGGTTGATCGTCTCATCGGATTTCTGGCCGCGCCGGACAACGATCCGGATGCGGCGCGCGCAATTCAATGGCTCGGAGCGGGCGTATTGCGACGCTATGTTCGGACTGTTGGCCAGCAAGAA
>JBMYQZ010000171.1:0-9181 GCA_049601855.1 Limisphaerales bacterium
TCAACGACCTCTTTCCACGGTCGGCGATCCCGCAGTTGTTCGAGGGTTGGCGGAAGGCCGATGAGGTCGAGATAGAGTCGCCGCAGCAAAATACGACGGTCGGCTTCCGGCTGAGGTTTCAAGCCATGCTCGGCGTGTTTCGCGGTCAGGAACGCATCAATCGGGTTCGCAATATCGTCTCGCGGCAAAGTGGGCTGTTCGATCCGCTGAAAAGCCCAGTGGTCTTTCGGCGAAATCTGCGGTTCTTCGTCATCGGGAGCCGGCGCGCCCGCCGCGATCCATGCCCGCAGAATCTTCAACTCCTTCGCGGTGAACGGCGATCCCTCGTGCTCCGGCGGCATCCGCTCGTCGAGGTCCGTCGTTGAAACGCGTTGAAAAAGTTCGCTTGCCTGCGGTTTCCCCGGAATCACCACCTCCGCTTCCAACATCGCGGCCGCCGTATCGACCCGCAGCTTCGCCTTCTGCTTTAATCCGCCATGGCAATCGAAACACCGCGAGGCGAGGAGCGGCTTGACCTCGGTGAGGTAGTCAGGCGCGGGCGCCGCGAAAACCGCATTCGCGACGATGGCGACCAGAAATGCGATGCGTGTGCTCATGGTGACGAGGCTCATTCTCTGGCTGTGAATGAAGATTTTCTGTCCTCGACGACAAAAGCAACTGGTTTGTTGTTCTGTGGCGATAAAGACATCGTTGGTTTGGAAAGGGGGCGGAACGGAATGGGAACAGGGTTGGTCCGGGGACCGCGATACGATTACGAGGGGAACATCTTGTGTTCCGGATCGCCGCCGCTGAGGAGGTAGGCGAGGAGATAGCCCAAGGTTGGCCCGTTAGTGCCTACTCTGGGAACAGGTCGAAGAATCCACACAACTGAAGGAGTTGGACTCTGATTGCGTATTCTGGCGCAACCCTTTCAGGGTTGTCTGATTGCAATGATCGTTACCCGGAGTCGGTCGCCCCGACCAACCCTGGGCTTTGGGGTAAAACAACGTTGGCGTCTTCACGCGGTGTGATTTGCTCAAACATTCAGTTCCCCCGGCTCCAGCCAACGTCGCATTCCATGTCTGACATCGAGAATCGTCACCGTCTGATCGCGGACGGTGAATAGGATGCGGTAGCGTCCGCGACGTTTTCCGAACAGCAATTGGCGGATCTCGATATCATGGGAGGTGTTCTCAGGTGCCACGGCGAAGCGTTCCGGATTGTGATCCAGTTCGGCTACGGCCGCCTCCAAGCGATCCAACCAACGATTGGCCGCAATCGGTGCGTTCTCCGCCATCCAATCCACCGCATCGACCAGGTGCTGCTTGGCCCGTTCGGTGTATTCGATCGAGTAGTTCACTCGTGAGCCAGACGCTCCCTGAGTTCGCGATGAACTGTGTCTGCGCTCACGGTTCTGCCCGCCCGATAGTCAGCCACACTCTCGTGCAATCGAAGCTTATCCCCATTGGCGTCCTCCAACCCTCGAAGGTACTCCAGAATCCGTCTTCGCTCCTGCCCATCGAGCAAGGCCAACTCTTCTTGTATTGCCTCAACGGTCATGGCGGCAACTTACACCTCCTCCCGAGCCCGGTCAAAGACCCTGTGAACCAATTCTGGTTCCCGATAGAAAAGAACCGCATCCCCGAGCGATGCAAGAACCTGAATTCTTTAATTATCGGTCCGACCCTAATGACTAATGACTAATGACGACCCACTAATGATGCGATTGCAGACTCCTGGCCTCGGCGTCGTTCGGGAAATCCTCTGCTGTGAACGAAAGTTTGCGTCTGCTTGTGGGTGTGATGGAGGATGAACCGTGTCCATCAACTCCCGCAGAATTGTCGCGCTTCTCGCGCTCGGTCTTTTGCCGGTCGCGGTCGGGGCCGTTGAACTGGCGGCTCCGTTTACCGAGGGCATGGTACTACAGCGGGAGGCGCGGGTTTGTGTCTGGGGAACGGGAGGGCCCGGCGAGCGGATTGAAGTGCGATTCGGCCGGCAGCGGTTGAAGACGAAAGCCAGTGAGCGAGGGACTTGGCGGGCCTATCTGGATTCAATGCCAGCCTCGTCCGTGCCGCAAACTCTCGAAGTGCGGGGAACCAACACGATCCGACTGAGCAAGGTGTTGGTCGGCGAAGTCTGGCTCGCGGGTGGTCAATCGAACATGGGCAGCAAGCTCAAGGAGTATGCGGAGTTGGCTGTCCGCGAAGTGCCGAAGGCAAATCATCCGGAGCTGCGATTCTTCACCGTTGCCAAGCGAAAGACGACCGATCAAAACGTGGTCCCGGCGAAGTGGATTGCCTGCTCGCCGGAAACTGTGACCGGATTCTCCGCGACGGCCTACTTCTTCGGTCGAGAATTACATAAACAGTTCAAGGTGCCGGTCGGTATCATCGTTTGCGCTTGGGGCGGGACGATGGCGGAGAACTGGATTAGTCGGGAACGGCTCCTTTCCAACGCCGAGACCGCGCCCATCGTTCATCGGTATGACCATGCGTGGATGGCTCATGGTGGTAATGCCAGCTACCGCGCCAAACTCGCCGTGCACGAGCATTTGCTGGCCGAATGGAAAGCCCAACGGAAGGCCGGTGAGCGCCCCGGAGTCCGACCGAAGGAACCGATGGGGCCGGAACATTTTCAGCGACCGTCCGGATTGTATGAATCGATGTTTCGGACGATTGCGCCCAACACGGTCAGGGGAATCATCTTCTACCAAGGCGAAAGCAATGTGATCGATGACCGTGCGTATCAATACAGATATTTGCTGCCCTTGTTGGTGCAACAGTGGCGGACCGACCTCGAAGCCGAAGTCCCGTTCCTGACCGTGCAGCTTCCAACCGCGCGCGCGGTTGGCGAGGAACCTTGGGCAGAGATTCGCGAGTCTCAATGGGTGGCCTGCCGAAACACTACGAAATGCGAAATGGCCGTCGTGATCGAGCATGGCGAACCCAATCGACTCCATCCAAAATACAAAGTTGAAGTTGGCCAGCGGCTTGCCGAGTTGGCTCGCGGTAAGGTGTATGGGGAAGCGATTGTTTGTCAGGGCCCGCTCTATCACAGCCAAAGAATCGACGGCAATCGCATCTTTCTCAGTTTCGACTCGCGCGGAAGCGGATTGGTCGGCAAAGGCGGGAAGCTGAACGACTTTACGATCTGTGATGCATCCGGCGTGTTCGTGCCAGCCGAAGCTGTGATCAAAGGCGATCACCTCGTCGTCAGTTCAGCAGCGATTACCAAGCCGGTGGGGGTTCGTTACGGTTGGAAGAACCACTTCACGCCTTCTCTGTACAATCAGGAAGGCTATTCCGCTTCGCCGTTCCGGACGGACGATTTCAAACTCACTACGGAAGACAATCGATGAGATTCATTATCGCCGCATTGCTCATAATTGGACCGTCGGCACGCGCTGTCGAGTTGGCCGAAATCTTCGGCGACCACATGGTGCTTCAGTGCGACAAGCCGGTCGCGATTTGGGGAACGGCCAAGCCGAACGAAGCGATCGTCGTTCGGTTCAAAGGCCAGACCTGGAAAACAAACGCGGCTCCCGATGGCCGCTGGCGTGTGACGCTGAAGCCGATGAAGGCCAGCCGGGAGCCGGCGGAACTGCAAGTGAACGACCTCAAACTGCGAGATGTCCTGGTCGGTGAAGTCTGGCTCGCGTCAGGTCAATCGAACATGTTCTGGCCGCTTGGTCCGATCTCCAACCAACGAGGCAAGTGGCCAGGTGTCGTGAATGGAGAAGCTGAGACCGCCAAGGCCGATTACCCTGACATCCGACTCAACAGCCAGAGTGGGCACGAATTCGGCATCGATGGTTGGCGGATTTGCAACCCCGACAACGCCCGAGGCTTCTCCGCGGTCGCCTACTTTTTCGGGCGCGAACTTCACCGCAAACTCAACGTCCCGATCGGTCTGATTGCGCGCAGTTTCGGCGGCACCACCCTTCAGGCTTGGACGCCCAAACCGGAATTATTGGAAGTTTCCTTCGTTCAAAAGCACGTCGCGCTCTATCCCAAAGTCCGCCCGCAGATTCTCGAGTGGAACAAGAGGTTTCGCGCCTTCCGTGCTCAAATTGACGCGGGCGTAAGACCCAGGCCCAAGCGCCCGGAGTTCCTGCCGGAAGAAGTCGAACTGGCGAAGCGGCTGCTCGCGCAAGGGAATCTTCACGCCCGCCATATCGAACCGCTCAGCCCCTACACGATTCGCGGATTTATTTGGTATCAGGGAGAGTCGTAAACGATCTTCGCCTCACTGACCCTGGCCATGGAGGAGATGCTGGCAGCCTTGATCAAAGGAAGACGGCGTTTGTGGAGCGACGAGAACATGCCATTCTACTTCGTTCAATTTCCGCTCTACAACCATCCCACCAAAGGCACCCATTGGCATCTCGCTCGTGAAGTTCTACGACGGGTTCATGAGCGCGTTCCTCACACTGGAATGGCCGTCACCTATGACTTCAGCGATGCGGACAACGTGCATCCGCCGGAGAAACAGGAGGTCGGACGCCGTCTGGCGCTATGGGCATTGGCCGATTCCTACGGTCGGGATGTGGTTCCCTCCGGTCCGCTGTTTGAGCGCATGAAAATCGACGGACGTTCCGCCATCATCCATTTCCGCCATGCCGCCTCCAAGTTGAAGTCGAGCGATGGCCGGCCACTTCGAGGATTTCAGCTGGCTGGCATTGACGGAGTCTTTCATGAAGCCGAGGCCGCGATCGACGGCGTTCAGGTCATTCTCAATTCCGCCAAAGTCGCTGAACCAAAGAATGTCCGGTTCTTTTTCGGTGACAACGAGATTCCCAACCTGATCAACCAAGCCGGACTCCCGGCATCGCCCTTCACGACCGAGTCACTGCCGACGGTTCGACAATAGGACGAGGTCTGCGCTTCGTCTCAAATCGTGTAAGGAGCGCGGCGTTTGTAGGTGCGCAGTCGATTGGCTTCGGCGTCGTTGACGAAGGCTTCCTTCTTCGGATCAAAGGTGACTTTACGACCGAGCTTCCAGCTGATTGCGGCAGCGAAGCAGGCCATGTGTCCGTAGCGCACGGCGGTGGAATTGCAGACGGGTTGTTCGCGGGTCTTGACGCAGTCCAGGAAGTTACGAACGTGCAATATTGGATCGGTGCCGCGGATCTGGTTCTCGCCTCTATTTTTGAGGAGTTTGGGATGGCTCGATTCGATGCCAAGGTGATCGCCGGCTTCCACCCAGCCTTCATCGCCCACGAAGCGCACGGGGCAGGTGCCGAGTCCTTTGATCCAGTCACCCACGCCTTTACCGGAGGAAAGCCGCATGACCAGTTTGATGCCGTTGGCGTAATTCGCATGGATCCGACTGTCCGATTCAGCCTCGTACTCGATCGGCGTGGTGCCATCGGCATCGGCGGCCCACTGACAGAGATCGATCGTGTGGGATCCCCATTCGGGCAGTCGCCAGGCGGAATAGAGTCCCTTGTGATTGCGCCAGCGGCCGCGGCAATAGGCTTCGTTGAATGGAACCTTGGGTGCGGGTCCAACCCACTTGTCCCAGTTGATGATCGCCGGATCCGGCTCGGGCTGAGCGGGCAGGGGATCAAGGTAGTTCTGCAATTGCAGGATGCCGGCATGAACCTCCTTCATCTGTCCCAGCTTGCCGGTCAGGGCGAGATCGGCCGCCACCTTGAAATTGGGAACACTTCGCCGCTGTGTGCCTGCCTGGAACACACGCTTGTGCTGCTTGATGTTGTCGTCCAGTTCCTGGCATTCCTGGATGTTCATCGCGCAGGGCTTTTCACAATAGATATCCTTGCCGGCGCGCGCAGCGAGGATGGAAGCCGTGGCATGCCAGCGGTCCCCGGTCGTAATGAGGACCGCGTCAATGTCATCGCGTTCGAGTACGCCGGACATGTCGTCGTAAATGACGCAATCCTTGTTCCCGTAGTGTTCGTCCGTCTTGCGTTTGATGAGCTCGCGCCGCTCCTTTTGCGGATCGGCAACGGCGACGAACTGGGTGTCCTTCTGATCAAAGAATCCTTCCAGTACCTTGCCGCCTCGTCGGCCGACTCCGATTCCGCCCAAAACAATCCGATTGCTCGGAGCAATGTTTCCGTTCTTACCGAGTGCGCTGGCCGGGATGAGGGTGGGCATGCCGATGGAGGCAACGGCGGCGGTTTTCAAAAAGGTGCGGCGGGTCGTTTTTGTGCTCATGAGTTGTAATTCTCTTTGTGGATCAAGCGGTTGAAGTTGACGAATCAATTCCAGTGGTTATTTCGCCCGCTTCAGGTCGAGATAATCGAGGTTGGCGCCACCGCCGCGACTGCGGATCTCCAGCCGGTTCTTGCCCGGTTTCAACTCGACGGTCTGCTTGACCGCTTTGTGAGTTCCCCATGCGCCGGTCTTCGGAAGAAGGAGTTCGGATTGTTCGGTTCCGTTGACAAGAAGTCGAAAGCCTGCGCCCGATTTGGAGGCGTAGCCAAGGACGAATTCGAACTCCCCTCCACGCGAACCACCATCGACTTTGATCGCAATCGCCGCACCGGGTTTGTGCATGCTTTTGACGTCACGACTCCCGGCGATTGCCCCGCCTGATAATTCGCCGGCTTCCAATTCATGGCGCGTGCCGTTCGGCGGAGCGGGATCGAATAGCTTCATGGTCTGATCGGGCGTTTTCGTCAGCAGTTCGGTCAGGCGCTTGGCCAGTTCGGGATGCTCTTCGAAAAGGTTTTCCGATTCGCTCGGGTTGTCCGCCAGATTGAACAACTGCTTCTCCATGGGATTCTCCTTCGCCTTGACGCCGGACCAATGTCCGTAACGCCGGCCGTGGCGGTATTTCCAATCGCCAGCCCGGACGGCTTGGTTTCCGGTATAGTAAAACTGGTCATAGGGCGTCTTTGCTTCGGGGCCGCCCAGCATCAGCTTCTGAATATTGTGTCCGTCGAGCTTGAGTTTGTCCGGCAGGTCTGCGCCTGTCAGTCCGGCGATCGTTGGAAGCAGGTCCATTGCCGTGGCCATCTCCTGACACTTGCTTCCCGCCGCGATCTTTCCGGGCCAGCGCATCACGCAGGGCACGCGTTGACCTCCCTCATAGCTGGAGCCTTTTCCGTCGCGGAAGGGTTTGGCGGAGCCGCCGTGGTCACCCTTGATCAGCCACGGTCCGTTGTCCGAGGTGAAGATGACCAACGTGTTGTCATCGACGCCATTGGCCTTGAGGGCATCGAGCACGCGCCCGGTGTTGAAATCGATCTCCTCGATCACATCGCCATACAGACCCTGTGCGCTCTTGCCATCAAAGTCCTTGGAAACAAACAGGGGCGTGTGCGGCATCGGGTTGGCCAGATAAACGAAGAATGGCTTCTGCTCCTTCACGCTCTCCTTGATGAAGCGAATGGCTTCGTCAGCGAGACGTCGCGTGATGGTCCTCTGGTCGAGAGGGAACTCGATGCATTCCTCGTCGCGCATCAGCGGCACCTTGTCTTTCATGCTTCGCGGTTGTTTGCCTTCCGGCGTCTGCGCGAAGGCCTCCTTGAGCTTCTGTTGCGTGATGCCCTCCCGGTAGAGACAGTCGTCGGCATACTTCATGTTCTCGGCCGGATACATGTCGTTGCTGTAGGGAACTCCGTAGTAGGTATCGAAGCCCTGGTTGGTCGGCAGGAATTTCGGTTCGTCGCCCAGATGCCATTTGCCCGTCGCCAAGGCCTTGTAACCGGCGGACTTCAGAAGTTCGGCAATCGTGAAATGCCGCGGGTCGAGTCCGCGTGATCCGCGATTGGGGAAGAACACCCCCGGCACTCCGACCCGCCGTGGATAGCACCCGGTCAAAAACGCTGCCCGCGATGCCGAACAGACGGCTGAAGCGACGTAAAAGCTGGTAAAGCGGCGCCCCTCCTTCGCCAATTGATCCACCCGCGGTGTCTTGATCTTGGGCGCACCGAAACAGCCCAGATCGGCATAGCCCATGTCATCGTTCAGTATGATCACCACGTTTGGGGGCGCAGCCTGCAGGCTCGTGGACAATGCGAGTGCAAGGATGAGAGAGCGGAGTATTGGAGTCATGGAGTGGTGGGATTTAACCGCAGAGATCGCAAGGAGCGCAAAGAAGATGTGGACCAAATGATGGAGGGAAATGCTCCGTCGCTGTGTCATTTCCCAAATTTGGGGAGTGACGCAGCGCTCCCTCCGGAGGTTGGGTTGAACATACGAACATCCCACATCAATCGATCTTCCACAGCCTGACCGAATCGAAGAAGATCCGATTCGGCGCGTCGGCGAAGGTCTTGAAGGTGAGTTCGCTGCGGCCTTTCAGGGAAACCTGTTCGTGCCGGATCGTCTGTCCTTGGCCATTCACCTCGATTCGCATTTCGCCTTCCTGAAACTCCAGAACCACATCGATCCATTCGTTCAGCCGCACGTTCGGCGCTCGGCCCGAGAATTGTTTTCCGTCGTGCAGCTTCACTCCATAGCCCTTGGCGTTGAAGGTCACGGTATTGATGTGATGTCCGATGTCGAACTTCGGCCGGCCGGTTGCGAAGGCCTTGCCTTCAAATTTGACGCGCAGGTGGAGGACGAATTTCTTCGGCAAGTGATCGAGCCGGATGACCGGAGACAGCCCGAGGTGATGATCACGCTTCAACGCCTTCATCGCCTCTTCTTTGTTGGAGTAGTCGGGTTTTCCCACGAGAACGCCATGCTTCACCTCCCAGGACTTGGTTCGGGGCTGCCATCGTTTTCGATCGAGCTCTCCATCGAAATCATCGGAGTAGATCAGCGTCCCGTTCTTGAACAGTTGGGACTCAAAGGTCGGCGCACCGGCGTGGAGCATTGGACTCAGGCTGGTGACGATCAGGAATAGCAGCAGTTTCTTCACGGGAATGATCATTTGATTCTTAGGCAAAGGAATAGGGCAGAGAGACTATCGATTGTCGTCCTGTTTCTCAACTGGTCCGGCAAACGGTCCCCGATTGGACAAAGTTTTTTGCCTTCACAGAAACATTATAATTGGGATCCAGAACCGGTATGCTGCGCCCGTGGAAAGCAAAACCATTCTGATCACCGGCGTCAGCCGCGGGCTCGGGCACGGGCTGGCGCTGGCCGGCTTGGAACGCGGAGATACCGTTCTTGGCCTGGGCCGCAGCGCGGCCACCGACCTCGAATCCCAGACCAACTTTTACTTCGCTCAGGCTGATGTCAGCAATGGCGACGAATGCGCGGCCGCCTTGGATACCTTGCTGCGG
>JBMYQZ010000172.1:0-5278 GCA_049601855.1 Limisphaerales bacterium
ATCATTTGCACCGGTGCGGGAAGCGATTTGATCCACTCCCAGGGGACCATGGACTTCGCCGGAGTCTGACGCTTGGTCTCAGATTTGACGCGCTCGTAGATCTTGCTTTTGACATCCACCTCCGCCTCACCCTCGATCACCGCCAGGATGGAATTCTTCACCTGCGCCCGCTCGGGCTGCGCGAGCAACATGGTCAACGCGGCGTCCATCTTCTGCTGTTCCACCAAAGCTCGCAGGGATTGTGGATCCTTTGCGACGTCATCTTCGAAACGTTCCCGCACCTCACCCGAAAGATAGGCGATGATCTGTTCTTCGCTGATCATGCCTTCAGTTTTCCTTCCACGCACTGCTTCAACTGCTTCCGAATCCGGAACAACATCTGCCAGATATTGGTCTGCGTGCGCTTAAACTTGTCGGCTATCGACTCGACCGGAACTTCCTCGGAGTAACGCAGCTGAACGAGTTCCTGTTGTTTCTCGGGAAGCGCTGCCACGCAGTCTTTGAGGTGATCGATCGCCGGGCTGACCTCCTTCGCGGAAGTCGGAGTGGAGACGAGATCCGATTCCAGCATTTGATGTCGCGCATAGTTGAGCTGGTTTTGTTGCCGGCGGGCGAAGCGCTGTAATTCTGCTCGCACCAGGTTATGAGCGATGGCGCGGATCCAGGCGCGAAAGTTCCCACCCGCTTCGAACTTCTCAATGTTGTTAAAGGCGAAGATGAAAGCCTCGTGGGCGATCTCGTTGATCAAGTGCGGTTTGGGGAGACGCAGCGCGATGAACGCACGCAGGTGATCCAAGTGCGCGTCAACCAACGGCTCAAAGGCTTTCAAATCCCCGGCTTGGACCGAACGAATCAGCTCGGATTCATCCGCCGGCAAGGGATTTCTGGTGGTGGGTTGATCGGCCATTGCTTCCGGTATAGCGGGACCGGACGCGGATCTTACAGACTATTTCAGAACTTCCGAAATGGTGACTTCGCGGCCCAATTGCAGGGATCGTTTGCCGGCTTCGAGTGCCGCGATGAGCTCGACCTCCTGCTCCATCGGATAGGGCTCGCGACCGGTCTGTACGTAGCCGATGAATTCCTGCAGCAGGTAGTAATAAAGGTCCTTGAGCACCGGTTTCACGGTGAGCCAGTTCTTCTTGCCGAAGACGCTGATCTGGTAACCCGCCCGCATCCAGTCACGTTCGCCGACCATCAAGACCACATCCCGATGATCGCTGAAGCGAATGCGCACGGTATTCAAACCGGTCTGCCCGACGTTCACCGCCGATACGGCACCACCGCCAAGCACGGCGTAAACCATCGAAAGCGCGTGAATGCCGTAATAGACCAGTTCGTTCCCGCAAATCGCCTGGGCCAAATGAACGCCGCCCAGTTTCGGAATTTCATTTCGCAACTTCACGATATCCGGCACGAAACGCAACGAACTGGAGGACATGAATTTCGCCCGTTTCTTGCGGGCGGCGGCGACCACTTCCTTGGCCGCCTTGCCGGTCATCGCCAGGGGTTTGTCGCAGAAAGTCGGGATCCCTTTCTGCAGCGCCGCATAGGCATACTTTGATTGCGCCCCGGATCCGTCATCGATGATCACCACGGCGTCCACCCCCTTGGTGCAGTCCTCCGGATTGTCGCAGACTTTCGGGATATCGCAGGCTTTGGCCAGGCGATTGGCCCACAGCCGGTCCTTGTCCCAGACGTTGACGACCTTGCAATCAGGAATACGTTTACTGGCCCGCACAAAGGTCCACTTGTGCTTGTCGACTTCCGCGGGATTGAAGCCATTGAAGGTGGCAGCGAAGGCCGTGCCGTGATGGGAACCGGGACGCATGGGCTGATCCATGTACTGATACGTCGCCGCCGAGATAAGGCCGATCCGAAGCATGGCTGGAGGCTAAGCGGCTCATGGCCTGCGGGCAAGACGTGGCTTCCAGCTTGATTAGCGGCTCGTTCCGGTTTCTAGTCATATCACATTCGCATGCTGAATTTCGTCCATGGCTCAGTCCAACATTGCGACGGTGTCTCACGCCGGGGTTTCCTGAAGGCGGGAACGGCCGGTGTCGGTGCTTTGTCTTTGGCGAACTTGTTGCAGCTGGAAGCTCAGGCCGGGATTCGCTCATCGCGCAAGGCGGTGATCAACATCCACTTGGATGGTGGTCCGCCGCAGATGGACCTGATCGATCCGAAGGCCGAGGCGCCGGAGGAGATTCGCGGTGTATTCTCGGAGATTCCGACCAAGATTCCCGGCGTTCATTTTACGGAACTGATCCCGAAGATCGCGGGGAGCGCCGACAAGTTTGCCTTCATTCGTTCACTCGTCGGAGCTGCCGGACGACACGATGCCTTTCAATGCCAGTCGGGTTACAACGCCAAGGACCTCGCCGGGATCGGCGGACGGCCCGCGATGGGGTGCGTGGTTTCCAAGCTGCAAGGGCGCCCGGATAATCCCGCCCCGGTTTTCGTTGATCTCATGCAGGGACGGCCGCAGGCCCGTAACAGTGCCCGTCCCGGATTTCTCGGCCCAACCTATCGTCCCATGCGGCCGGACATCTCGCACATCTCGCATCGCGAACTCGAGCCAGGCATGAAAGCCGAACTCGACCGCCTGGGTGTCACCGGTGAATCGATGCAACTCAAGCTCGTGGAAGGCATCACGGTAGGTCGCATGGACAACCGGATTGATCTGCTCCGCAACCTCGACGCGGTACGACGCGACATGGATCGCAGTGGTTCGATGTCGGCGATGGACACCTTCACGCAGCAGGCCTTTGGAATCCTGACTTCCGGCAAGTTCGCCGAAGCGATGGATCTGTCTCGCGAAGATCCTCGAACCGTCGAACGCTACACGCCGAAGCTAAACGGTCCCAACCCGGAGGCCTACACAACCGAGACGCCGCGTGCTTCTCAGAAGTTCCTCCTCGCCCGCCGCTTGATCGAAGCCGGCGTGCGTTGCGTGAGCGTTTCGCTCAGCGACTTCGACACGCATCGCAGCAACTTCGACCGCATGCGTTACCTGGGTCCTTTGATGGATCATGCGATCGCCACCCTCGTCGCCGATCTCGGTGAACGCGGAATGCTCGACGACGTGATGATCGTGGCGTGGGGTGAATTTGGTCGTACGCCGAAGGTGAATTCCAAGGGTGGCCGCGATCACTGGCCACGCGTAGGCATGGCCATGATGGCCGGCGGTGGCATTGAAGGCGGTCAGGTCATCGGCGCAACGGACAAGATCGCCAGTGAATGCACAGAACGTCCGATCAGTTACCAAGACGTGATGGCCACGCTCTATCACCACCTTGGTATCGACGCGCGCAACACCACCGTGCGCGACACGACCGGTCGTCCGCAGTACCTGATCGAATCGGGCAGACCGATCCGCGAATTGGTCGGCTGACCTAAGGAATGACAATGATCGCCCGCACGCCGGGCGGCTCCTCACGGTTTTCGAGTTTGGCTTCCCCTCCATGCAAATGGGCGGCTTCACGCACGAAGCACAATCCCAAGCCCGAACTCTTCTTTCCCGTGGAAGGATGTTGCAGCGAATAGAATCGTTCGAACGCCCGTTCCAGAGCGTATTCCGGCACCAGAGGACCGTCGTTTTCCACAACGATCGTTGTGTGATCACCCTCGCCCACGCGCACGCTGATCACGCCCTCCGCCGGGGTGAAATCAATGGCATTCTGAAGAAGATTGCCGATCGCGGATTCCAGCAGGAACGGTTGCCCAATCACCCTCCGATTGCAGAGATCCAACTTCAGATGAATGTTGCGGGCCTTGATGGCCTGTCCGTATGAATCGACCACCGTGCGGATCAGAGCATCGAGTTCGATATCCTCCGACTGGTCGAGAGACTTCATGCTCTCGATCTCGGACAGAACGAGCAGTCGATCGATGTTTTTCTGCAGGCGCTCGGTCTCGACCGAGATATTGCCAAGGAACTTGCGACGTTCTTCCGCCGGCATGCCTTCTTCTTCCAATAGTTCGGAAGCTCCCCGAATGGCCGCGACAGGGCTCTTCATCTCATGCGTCAAGGTCTGCACGTAACGTTCAACATACTGGCGGTCCTCCAGCGAATCACGCATCTCATCAAGCGCGACCGCCAAGGTGCGAACATCCGTGCCGGCAAACTTGGGCATCGCCACGCGTTCACCGCGACAGACCGACCGGGCGAATTCGGTCAACTGCCGCAACGGACTGGAGAACCAATGCGAAAGCAGAATGGCGGAAAGCAGGATCGTGATCATCACCATCCAGCCGTAGTAACGTATCCATGCGATGGTCTCTTCCACGAATTCGAAGAGACTCACCTGCGGTTTGATCACGCTGACGACTCCACCGATCTTTCCGTCCAGGTGAATCGGTGCCGCAACGAACATGACGGAGGTATCGGGATTATCGATGTCCGTGCGCGTGGAGCGCGCGCCATAGCCTCCGGCGAGCGTCAACCGAACATCACGCTGATCGGAAAAATCCTCACCTTCCGCCTTGCCACCGCGAGAGTCGTAGATAACCACGCCCTTCCCGTCGGTGACATAGACATTCATCCCGACCTGCCGTTTGACGAAACTGTAGATCTTCGCCTCGAACTGCCGGCGTTGGGCCGCGTCGATCCCGGTGCGAAAGCGTTCGAGTTCAAAGTCGCCCGTGGCGAATTCCGCCTCCACCACCGACGCCAGCAAATGCGCCGTGTCAACCATCGGCACCTCGGCGGCCTCCATGTATTGGCGTTCAACCCGATCGGTCAGCCGGCCGAGCAGGAAATAGAATGCTCCGACCACAAGCAGCAGGAACGCGATGAGAGTGCGGGTGGTGGTACTCACCAGTTTTCCCTCATGGCGTAGCCGATGCCGCGATGCGTTTCAATCGGATCGGGTTCATCGCGAATGTTTTTCAGTTTCGAACGCAGGCTTTTCACGTGCGCGTCGACCGTCCGCTCCATCGATGCCTCGGGATCGTTCCAAGCGATGTTCATCAACTGGCTTCGCGAAAACACCCTCCCCGGATGCTGGCACAATGCGCGGAGCAACCGAAACTCCGTCGATGAGAGGGTGACGGGCTCGCCGAAGTAGGTGACCTGGATCCGTTCCTCGTCGATCTCGATCGGGGAATCGGATTCCGCAGCCGCCTCGGTCTTGCGGGCCCCATCCAGTCGCCGCAACACCGCGCCGAGCTGCGAGCGACCTGCATCAGGGATCGTCAGCGCCCCGTCCCCCATCGCCACGCAGAGAGCTTTCACATCCGCGGGCGCTCGGTACACGCTGACCCGCCCACCTGCACT
>JBMYQZ010000172.1:5288-9180 GCA_049601855.1 Limisphaerales bacterium
CGCGCGCACTGAGTTCGCGCGGGCTGAAAGGCTTGATCACGTAGTCGTCGGCGCCCATTTCAAGTCCCGCCACCCGATCAATCTCTTCTCCCCGCGCAGTAAGAAAAATCACCGGAAGATCTGATTTCTTGCGCAGCGCCTTGAAGAGTTCGAATCCGCTCGTATCCGGCAGTCCAATGTCAAGGATGGCGAGTTGGAAGGAATGATCAGTGGAAAGCTGCAACGCCGATTCACCGGTGTTGCAGCCGTCCGCCTCGAAGCCTTCGGTCTTCAGCGAATAGAGGATGTTGTCGAGAATCGACGGTTCATCTTCGACCACCAAAATCCGTTTCTTCATGGGTGCGTCTTAGGTATCGAGCGGTCGCCCTCATGGCAAGCCGCGAGTCACGCCGCAGGGATGGGCGGCGGATTGCGGACTGCCTTTTTCATGGTGAATACCTCCGACCAATCAACCTTGGCAGTGATCACCATCAGCATCGCGAGGGTCACGATCGCCCCGACCGTGACCGTGATACCGGTCAACCCCACAAAGAAGAAGCTGTAGCTGAACAACACCAGGTAAAAGAGCTGGGCCACTCCTGCGGACAAGGCGAATTTCCGACCGCACGCAAGCCACAGATATCCGGTCACCAGCACCAGGGAAACTGCGGCTGCAATCGCAAATGCAGTCTGCACGGGAATAAGACCGACCAGATATACGAACAACAGTTGAAACGCGAAGCAACCCGCGCCGAGGAAGAAGTAGTTCATTGGATGCAGGCTGCGATCACGAATCATTCCCAGGATCACCAGGACGGCAAAGAAGAACAGCAGTGAAACCGGTGCAAAGAATGTAATCCGCGCCGCCACCGGACCCGGATTGATCGCCGCCGGCATGTCCATCCCGATCGCCTGGGCGCCAATGACGTCCGAGTAGTCCCAGTTCAACTGCCAGCCGTTTCCGGCCGGGTCACGGGACGTGGGCGATTCCGTGCCAACGGGGAAGTCGATATCATCGAAATCGGTCAGCATCTGCAGTTGCAATCCGCGAATGCGCGAAGTGCCAGCCAGCGAATAGGACCACGAATTCATCCCGGCCGCGCGATAGCCGATACGCACGGTTGCCTCGGCATCAGCGGCGAGAACCACCGACTCGGTGATCGTGCCGTTCTCCGGTGCCTTGTCCGAAACCTCGCCTTCAATGCTCAGGTTAAAGGCGTCGTAGCGCATCCCATCCACCGGAAATTCAAATTCGATAAAGATGGTCTGCTCGATCGGAGTCGGATTCCGCACGACATATTCCGCCGAGAAGTCCGCTTGGTAAGTCCGATACCAGAGCAGCCCCTTCTTCTTCGGATCGTAATTGAGATTTACCCTGACGTCGCTGGTCAGCGGTTGGATCGTCCGTCGCGATTCCGAACTATCGGGGGCGACGTAAAAGACCTTCGGCTGTTTCTGCTGGATCTCCGCCCCCCAATTGCCGCGGACCTTGTCCAAGAGTTGAACGTCCGCTCGGGCGGTTCGCAAAGTGACGGCGCTGCCGAGTAGAAACCAGGCGGCGCAGATTCCGGTGAAAATGATAACAATGGCGAGGAGTCGTTTGATGGTCATGGTGTTGCTTTGTTTTGAGTTCTGGAGGCATTCAATCGTCAAGACCGCGTCGGCGGTAATGAATCTGGACCGAGGGATGTTCACGCCGGACGAGGCGTTTCCGGAGATGAAGGTCATGCGTGGACTTCTTGGCCTTGGCGTCAAAGACGACATTGCCCTGGATCGCCGAAGTCTCGAAGCGATCGGGCAGGTCGAGCTGCCAGTTCAAGTCGTGAATGAACAGCTCCGTTTTCGGCAGCTGTAGATCGAGACTCCCCGAAATCGCATCGAAGGGCACGCCTTGGGCCGCATAGCTGAACTCCAACTCGGACCTGCCCATCGCGTTGGCCGGCAGCGTAAATTCGATAACGCTTTCCGATCGTTGGATCGGTCGCACCGAACTTCCATTAAGCTTGCCGGTCAACACTTCCTCAAACGTCGGCATCGTCAGGCTGAGCTCAACCGGCTGCCGATGATCAACTGTCAGCCGACCGGTAATCAGCATCGCACCATCATCCACCAACCGGGTTTCGTAGCTCGCCCCGGACACCATCGCCCGTGCGGTCTGGATTCGAGGCAGCCACTTGATGGCAAATTTCGCCGGACCGCTGCTCTCAAACAGATGCACCAAGTTGCCATCAGCTTTTCCTCTAAGCCACGAAGATAGTCGTGAATGATCGATCTTGGTCGCTGCCGTCGTCACCTCCCGGCCGCCTAGTCGCGCGAAGGCGATTGATGCCCGACCGGTGTTCCCCTCCTCGGTCTGCGGGGGAAACACCTGCCATTCATCGCGTTGCGCGATGGGGATCGAATACGACAATTCCACCCGCCGATCCGGCAGATCACGCGTCTTCCAACGCAACTGCAGAGTTCGCTGCGAGTGGGAGTCACGAGAAACGCGCCCCTCCATTCCGTCTTCACCCTTGAAAACAATCCCCGCGGCACCGACCGGCAAGGTCACGTTCATCTCCAGTGCCGACCCGGTCGTCGCCATGGCGTGCAGCAGGCAATCGTGGTGCAGTCTTCCGTTCGTTTCCGTCACGAACGTTTCAGAGGCAAGCGCCCACCGGCTTGGCTGAATCGGCGGCAGAGCCGGTCGCGGCTCGGTGAAGCGCAATCGATACCGACCGCCCGATCCCGGAAAATGCCAGGTCATCACTCCATCGTCGGCACCGATGGAATCGATCCCGGCAATCTCCAGCGTCTGATCCTTCGGAAGATCGAACGCCTGCAAGGAACACACGGAAGCCACCCCCGGCCGAAAGTCGACGCCTTCGCGCATGGCACGACGCGGCAGATTGAACATCGCCTGTACGCGATGCGAGCCACCCTTCTGGATCAAGAGCGTGTAAGTGTCCCCCTGCCAGGCGACCGTGGTATTGGTGGAATCGACCGATGTCAGTTTCACGTCACCCCCGAGTAATTCCAGTGATTGCCACTGCTCGGTGAAATTCTCCACCTCGTATTCCGCCCGCACCGTGACGCTGTTGGACGTCGTCGAGAGTTCATAGGTCGCCGACTTGACCAGGGCCGCAATCGGCGGAGCGTTGGTGTCTGTGGCCGGTTTGGATTGGGTGGCCTCCCACATCCGCTGCAGCTGATCATACGGAAGTTTGATCTCCGCCCAGTGCGCAGCAGGCTTGGTATCGGCAGCAATCAGATCAGCCGGCCTCAAGGCCAGCACCAACACGCACAGAGTCAGAATTCGCATGCCTCGACCGTCGGCAATCGAAATGAAATTCGTATGAAACGAAGATGAATTGTCGATGAAATGCCCGACTCAGCCACTGCACAGAGGTACAGGTTGAATTGTCAGGTAGACGGAAAGAAAGCGGAAGCAGACTACTTGACCGTGTTGCAGAGAGGAGTCATGCCTTGGATCCGGACTTCGAGTTTGTCGCCGGATTCAATGGGGCCGACACCGCTGGGCGTGCCAGTCAAGATGATGTCACCCGGGAGGAGGGTGATATTCGTGGAGATGAAGCTGACCAGGTCGAAGCAGTTGAAAATGAGCTGGCTGGTGTTCGAGTTCTGCCGGAGCTGGCCGTTCTGGAAGAGTTGAACGGTTAGCTTGTGGGGATCGATCTTGGTTTCGATGAACGGACCGAGCGGGGTGAAAGTGTCGAAAGACTTGGCGCGGGCCCATTGGCTTTCGGAATTCTGAATGGTGCGATCGCTGATGTCCTGGGCGGCGGTGTAGCCGAAAATATAGCGTGCGGCAGCAGCCGGGGTCACATTTCGGCATCGTCGTCCCATCACGACAGCCAGTTCAGCTTCAAAATCCGTGCGGTGTTCTTCGAAGGGAATGTCAACCTTGCCACCG
>JBMYQZ010000173.1:0-9175 GCA_049601855.1 Limisphaerales bacterium
GGGAGGCATCTCGTCAGACACAATCTTCTGAATCAACAAACTCCCCTCCGCATCACCGACCAAGATCACCGGCCCATTCGTGCTCCCCTTTCGAATCGCGGCAATCGTCCGCAAGTCGAGTCCCGCATCCTGATACTCTCCCCCATGACAAATCGTGCATCTCCGAAGCAGAATCGGAATCGGGTCATGCTCCCTTGCGACGGCGGAGAAACCGATCAGCAGTGAAAGTACAGAGAACTGCAAACGAAAGGACATCGCCCGCCAGAATACCGATGATGGGCAATCGTGCTACGTCTTTTCTACCCGTGCACAATCCCGTCATGTGCGTGCCCTTCGTTGAGATCAACGCGTTGGGGGCGGCCTTTGTGCATGTGGACGACCTGGGTGTGGTCGCGGCCGTCGCCTTTTCGCTCATGGGGGGTGCGACCGAATTCGGCACCTCAGGTGAACTGGGTTCCGTCCCTCCAATTGGCCGTTGAACGATGACGGTCCGAGGCGACAAAATCCCACGCGTATGAATGACGGCTTGCGTCGACTGTCTGCTTGTCATTGAATCGAACCGCGTCCGCGATCCCGATGAACGACATCCAGCAAACCTACGGCGATCTGCCGGAAAAAACATTTGAACGGGGAGATATCCTGATCGAGGAAGGGGCCGTCGACTGTAATCTGCTGATCCTCCAGACCGGCGAGGTTGAGATCATCAAGTGCGGCGTCCGCATCACGGTCGTGTCCACACCCGGCGCCTTCTTTGGCGAGGTCTCGATGCTACTTGGAGAGCCCGCCATGGCCACCGTTCGCGCCGTCAATTCCACCACCGTCAGGGTTTTCAGCCAATCCGCGAATTTTCTGGCGGAACACCCCGCCGCGGGCGTCGAGATCGCCCGCCTGCTCGCCAAACGGCTTGGCGGCGTGACCAACTATCTGGTCGATCTGCGTCAGCAGTTCAGCGACCAGAAGAATCATCTTGCGGTGGTCGATGAGATTCTTGGGAATCTGCTCAACTCATCAGGTTGACGGGCTGAGGAAATTCCGCCCGTAGCCGTGCGCAATTCCGCCGTGGCGGTGACATCCATTCGCTATTATCAGAGCGTCTCAGATGCCGGTGGTTGAAGCTACCGTTCCGGCACTGTCGCTGGTTGCGTTCGATCTTAATCGTTGTCCCAACTCGTTTTCTTAATTCGAGTTTTCGGAGACGATTAGGACAAAGAGATAAGACAACGATTAGGATGGCGAGTCGCCAGACACGATTCCGTCGTGTGCGTGGCCTTCGTTGAGATCGACGCGTTCGGGGCGGCCTTTGTGCATGTAGACGACCCGGGTGTGGTCGAGGCCCATCAAGGTGAGGATGGTGGAGTGGATGTCGTGGACGTGGAGTTTGTCTTCGACGGCGAAGAGGCCGAGGTCGTCGGTGGCGCCGATGGTCTGGCCGCCTTTGACGCCTCCTCCGGCCAGATACATGGTGAAGCCGGTGGGGTTGTGGTCGCGGCCGTCGCCTTTTTCGCTCATGGGGGTGCGGCCGAATTCGCCGCCCCAGATGACGAGGGTTTCGTCGAGTAGGCCGCGTTGTTTCAGGTCGGTGATGAGGCCGGCGATGGGGAGATCGACGTTGCCGCAGAGGCGGGTGTGATTGATCTCCATCTTGCTGTGGCTGTCCCACTTGCTACCGGCGCCGTGATAGAGCTGGATGAAACGGGTGCCGCGTTCGACGAGGCGGCGGGCCATCAGACATTGTCGGCCGAAGACCTGGGTGTCCTTGTGATCGAGACCGTAGAGGTTCTTGGTGGCCTCGGTTTCCTGGCCGAGATCGATGGCTTCCGGGGCTTCGGCCTGCATGCGGGCGGCGAGTTCGTAGCTGCGAATGCGGGCTTCGAGGTCAGTGTTGGACTCGCGGCCGGCGTGGTGGCGACGGTTGAGCTGGTTGATGAAGTCGAGCTTCCGGTCCTGGCGGACGGCACTTACCCCTTTCGGGGTGTTTAGGTTGCGGATGGGTTCAGCGCCGGTTTCGAAGAGGACACCCTGATAAGCGGCAGGCATGAAGCCGGAGCCCCAGGCACGAGTGCCATTCACCACCATGGAGGCGGTGTCCTTCATAACCACAAAAGAAGGGAGATTTTGATTCTCCGTGCCCATGCCGTAGCTGACCCAGGCGCCGAGAGAAGGGCGTCCGCCGAAGACGGATCCGGTGTTCATCTGGCAGACGCCGCCGGCGTGGTTGATGCCGTCGGAGACGCAGGAGTTGATGACGCAGAGGTCGTCGGCGATGCGGCCGTGATGCGGGAACCAATCGGAGATGACGAGGCCGCTCTGGCCGTGAGGAGCCCACTGGCGTTTGCTGGCGAGAATGGGGGAATTGACCTCGCCCATGGCGGTGACTGGGCGTTCGAAGCTCTCGGGAAGCGACTGGCCGGCGAGTTCGTTGACGAGTGGTTTGTGATCGAGGAGATCGAGGTGACTCGGGCCGCCTTCCATGAAGAGCCAGATGACGTTCTTCGCCTTGCCGAGGCGGTGCGGAATCTTGGCGGCAGCGGGATTCTCCGGGCGGGCGGCGATTAGGGATTGGCCCGACATGGCACCGAAAGCGAGGGCGCCGAAGCCGCTGCCGGCGAGTTGCAGGAATTCGCGGCGGGACGTGGGGTGATCGATGTTGTTGCAGCGCATGGATCGGGAATTCGTTTAAACCACAGATGGACACAGATGGACACAGATATGGGGAGCGGTGCGAATGTGCGGCGTAGCGGAATTCGTGAGAATTTCGTGCGGGCGATGTGGACCGGACGAAACTCTTACGAGTTCCTCTACCTGGGTGGTACGCGTCTCGGCTGTCTTAGACCTGTGTGAATCTGTGTCCATCTGTGGTTTATGAGTCAGTGGAGGTAGAGAAATTCATTGGAATTGAACAGGGCGTGGCAGAGGTCGGTGACAGCGGCGAGCATCTTGGAGGTTTGCTGGGGCTTCGCCCGAAGCCAAGTGGTGTCTTTCGCGGGGACTTCGCCGTTGGTGCCGTTGAACTTCCAATCGAGAACGCGTTCGGCGTAGTTGGCGTTCTTGCCGATCAGCAGTTTGTCCTTCGGCAGGGCGCCGCGGCTGAGGGCGAGGCGGGCGACTTGGCCGTCCCAGAGGTGGCTGGGTTTGCTGGAGGTACGACCGCCGGTGATGAGGTCGAAGTTGGAATTCTGGATCTTACTTACGATGGTGGTTTTGACGGTCTTGGTCTGCAAGGGCGCCTTCGGATCGGAGAGATCTTTCAGGTAGAAGGTCACACGGCCTTCGGTCGGATCTTCGGTGGAGGTGCGGGCGGAAACGGCGGCGGCGATGTAGACGGGCTTGCCGAGGGGGAAGCGAAGATTGGAGGGGACGACTTCGTAGCGCAGCGTGCCTTGATGATTTTCGCCGATGAGTTGGAGGATGAAGTTGCGGGGTTGGTAGGCTGATTTCGCGCTGGTGATACCGATGTTCCAGCCGGGGGATTTCGAGTAGCCGCCCCAACGGGAGAGGATCGTGTTCACGGCAGCGTCGGGGTAGATGCGATCAAGGATGGTGACGGCTTCAAAGGTGAATTCGTTGCCGAGATCATTCGCCTTCGCCCGCAGGCGTTCGAAACGGCTGCCGGGTTGAATCCACAGGGACTTCTCGCCGAGATCAAATCCTTTCACGTCCTTGAAGTGTTGGGCGATCGGACGGAGGCCGGTTTCGTTGGGATACTTGGGCTTGGCCGTTTCGATTCCACTCGCGTCGCCAGCCTGTTGCTTGATGAAGGTGAGCGCGCCAGAAACTTCGTCACGATGGGGTTCGCGGCCGTAGACGATTTGCCAGGCATTGCGAATTTCGCTTTCGCCCAAACTTGATCTCTTTCCGAGCAAACGTTTCGCCAAGGCGCGGGAGCGGTCGAGGCTCCACTTGCCGTTGACCAGTAGCAGGGATTGAATCGGCGTGGTGGTGGCGACACGATCAGGAGCGGAATCGAAGCCGGTGGGTTTGTCAAAGCCGCCAAGCAGTTCGTCGGGTTTGTTACGCAGGCGCTTCACGTAAACGCTGCGGTAAGGTGATGAGCCGTCGACCGAGGAACCGCCTTCGCGTTGCTTGAGTTCGCCGGAAATGGTGAGCATGGCGTCGCGGACCTGTTCGGCGTCGAGGCGTTGGACCGGATAGCGCCAGAGCAGACGATTGCCGGGATCCTTCATGCGCTCATCGGTGTTTGGTTCGCGACGCGCGGTCTGGCGATAGGCCGCGCTGTTCATAATCTGTTCGTGGATGGGCTTGAGCTTCCAACCGCCTTCGAGAAATCGGCTCGTGAGCCAGTCGAGCAGTTCGGGATGGCTGGGCGGTTCACCAAGCGTGCCGAAGTCGTTCGGCGTGGCCACGATGCCGCGGCCGAAGTGGCGCTGCCAAAGGCGGTTCACGATCACGCGGGTGGTGAGCGGGTTGTCTTCGTTGGCGATCCAGTTCGCCAGGGCCAGGCGTCGTCCGGTGGAGATCTTGGTCGGTTTGATCTGTGGTTTGGATTTGTCCAAGAGTGTGAGGAAGGCGGGTTCAATGGCGGTCTTGCCGGTGCGCGTCTTCAGAAAGGTGGTCGTCGGGCGGCGATCGATGTCAGTGGCCACGAAGGCCTCGGGAAGCTCCTTGGGCTTGAGCTTGTCGAACTTCTTCAACTCCGCCTCGAGTTCCTTGATCCGCTTCAACTTCTCGGGCTGGCTCTTGAGTTTGGTGGCGAAAGCGTAGTTGTTCGTCGCACGATGAACCTGGCGCTGTACCAGGTAGGCCAGCTGCTTCTCAAAGGGAGTCTTCTCTGCGTCCGGCTTACGGTAGATATCCTGCACATCCGCGGGAAACTGTTTCACGACACCCTTCATCGAATTGACGATGGACGAACCACCGACAGCATGAATCTTGTCGCGGATTGCTTTCGTCGCCTGCTCCCATTCCAGCCGTTGCTTTCTGTATGCCGCTTTCTGTTTCGGCGTCGCCAGTTCAGCCCTGATCGGCCACTCCACCGTCGCGAGGAAGGCCTGCATTGCGAAATAGTCCTTTTGCAGAATGGGATCGAACTTGTGGTCGTGGCACTGGGCGCAACCGATGCCGACGCCGAGGAAGACTTCTCCGGTGACGCGCGTCATCTCGTTGATGATGAGATCCCAATGCATGCGGGCGTTGCGCTGGTTCCACTCGTAGATGCCGTGACGGAGGAAGGCGGTGCCGATGAAAACGTCCGGATCGGTGGGATCAATCTCGTCGCCGGCGAGATGTTCTTTCACGAACCGATCGTAGGGCTTGTCGTCGTTGATGGAGCGGATGACGTAGTTGCGATACTTGCCGGCGGACGGCCGAAACGCGTCTTCGCGATACCCGTCACTTTCGGCATAGCGAACCACGTCGAGCCAGTGCTGCGCCCAACGCTCACCGTAACGCGGGCTGTCGAGAAGTTGCTTGACGAGGCGTTGCCAGGCGTCGGGGCGCTCGTCGTTGAGGAAGGACTGGACCTGCTCTGGCGTGGGCGGGAGGCCGTGCAGATCAAAGTAGGCACGGCGAACCAACTCCCGGGGGTCCGCCTCGGCCGCGGGTTTGAGTCCGGCCTTCTTCAGACCGCGGAAGACGAAGTGATCCACCTCGTTGCGCGCCCAGCCGGTTGTACCGGGAACAACCTTCGGATCTGTGACCGGTTGCACGGCCCACCAGTTTCGATCGTCCTCGGTAAAGCCATCGGCATCCACCTTGCCGCGATTGTCGCTGCCCGCCGGCCAAGGAGCACCCATCGTCACCCACTTTTCCAAGATCGCGATCTGTGCTTTCGAGAGCGGTTCTTTCGGCGGCATTGCAAAGTCCGGATCGCCGCGGCGCACTGCCTTGATCATCAGTGACTCCTCCGGTTTGCCGATCACCAAGGCCGGGCCGGATTGGCCACCTTTGAGGACGTGGCTGAGATCGTTCAGACGCAGATCGCCCTTGGCCTTGTCGGGGCCGTGGCACACATAGCAACTCTCCGCCAACAAGGGACGCACCTTGGTCTCGAAGAACCTCAGCGCTTCTGGGCTAACCGCGAGAGCGGTGCCGACGGTGTTGGTCGTCAGCAGAGTGACAATCAATGCGATGTAACGAATCATCATTTGGAAATCTTCAAATGCAGCGTTGGCGGTTGGGCGGTGGGATGTTCCTTCGACGCGAAGGCGTGCACAAGTCCCTGTTTGTCGTTCTCGCCGGTGACGCGAACGATGGCGAGAGTGACGAGGCTGTTTCCATCCTGCTGCACAAACTCCCTCAAGGCCGTCGACGAGACAGTGACACTCGCGGGAACATGACCCCGGCGAATGCGAAACTCGCCCAGCTTCGCGCGTTGACCAGCTAACAAACCGGCGTCATTGAAAGCCGGCGTATCCGCCCACCTCATCTCGGCTTCACTCCATGCGTCCGCGTCATCCTTCAAGCCGTAAACCTCGAAGAGTGAATCAGGCACCAGCGCCGAGAAACCCAGGCCGCTCGCCTCGACATCCAAGGTGAATTCAACGTCCTCGATTCGCCGGTCGACGAACTCGGCGAGGTCGAAGGTCACCAGGGCGCGACGTTCATTGCCGGCGGCGAGGTCGGTGTGTTTCACCATGAGCAGCGGATGTCCGCCCGTCGGACCGTGGGAATCCCCGCGACGCACATAGGCATCCTTCCCGCGACCGGTGGCGGTGGTGATCATCCGCCAACCATCGCGATCGGAGGAAGGCTCAGGGTTGCGCGAAATCTCATGATTTGCCGCCGGTGGTTGATGGCCAATGTGCATCGTGTTGCCGGTCGTCAATCGCTTGGCTTCACCAGAGCCGCCGCGCTCCACCTCCACCTCGCCGTCAAAGACAATCACGTGCGAATTGCCGAAGCGGCTGGCGGTGACGCCAAAGCGTGTTCCGAGATCAACCACCTTCACCTCCGGCGCATCAATCGTGAACCCATGCGCCGGCTCGGGAACATCGGCCACGACCGATCCCTCGATGAGGCGGCAGTGCATCTTGGAAAGCACTTCGAGGGTGGACGGCGCCTCCAACGTAACGTGCGCGCCGCTTTCAAATTCCAATGTCGCCATGCCCTCGACCAGCGCGAGCGTACCGATGCCGAGACGCGATCCTTCGGCGGTCGGCAAATCGGAACCGGCCCAGCGGCAATCAGCCGCTTCGACCAACGTGGCGACGGTCTCCGGTTTCGTCCGCAACGTTGCCGTGAGAAACGCGGTCACGATCGCCGCTGCCATCGCCCAGATCACCGGACGCCAGAAGCTGGTTTCCACTATCCGATTTTCCGGAGCAGAAGCTTCCAGCAACGGCGGCAGCATTTGTCTTTCCGCCTGCAATTGCCCATGCAACCACGCCCGCTCGGCGTAGAGTTCCTTGAACTTGGGTTCGGCCAACACGTCGCGTTGCAACTGCTCCCATTCGGCCTCCGTGAGCAACCCGTCCAAACCGCGATCGATGCGTTCCTCTTCGTTCATGCCGGGGCGGAGAGTTTTCGATGGATGCAGTCGTTGAGGACCTGACGAATGCGACTGAGGAGACGATAGGTTGCACTCTCGGATCGCTTGGTCTTGGCGGCGATCTCCTCGATGCCGCAGTCCTCGTAGTAGCGCCAAGTAATGGTCTGTTTGTGCGCGCGGGGAAGTTCCTGGAGACATTGGCGCAAGAATTCGGATCGTTGCGCGAACCGATCCGACTTCCGGTCGATCTCGGCCGCCACCGCCTCGATGAATTCCTGATCAACGGGTGAGGTTTGTCGACGCTGTTCCTTGCGGCGATGATTCAGGATCAGGTTGAGCGCGATCTTGCGGGCCCAGGCGAGGAAGTTCGTCCCCGGTTCGTAGCGCTCGAACTGTTTCCAGAGCACGAGCTTGCTTTCCTGCAACACGTCTTCGGCATCCGCCGCGCTGCGCATGAGGCTGTGCACGTAGGTCTCGATGGAGCGCTCGTGCTCCGCCAGCAGGCGGACGAAACTCTCGGCATCGAGTTCTGAACGAGAATCGGCCATTTACGTCTGGGTCATGTCGCGAGTCCGAATTCTTGGACACACTTTCTTCGGAATGTGCTCAGCTCTCTGATTTTGACGCCTTAAGGTCCATTTTCTTGAGCTTTTCCAGCTTCGGCGGAATGACCATCTGGCAGAAGCCGTTGCCGGGATTCAGGTTGAAGTAATCCTGATGATAGTCTTCCGCCGGGTAATATTTCTTGAGTGCTTCGATCTCTGTGACGATCGGGTCGGAGAAACGTGACTGGGCTTTTTCGCGAGAGGTCTCGGCGATCTCCTTCTGTTGTTCGCTCGTGTAGTAGATACCCGATCGATATTGCGTGCCGGTGTCGTTGCCCTGTCGATTGAGGGTGGTGGGATCGTGGACGTTCCAGAAAACCTCCAGCAACGTTTCCATGTCGGTCTGCTCGGGATCGTAGTCGATGCGGATCACCTCGGCGTGATTCGTCTCGCCCGTGCAAACCTCCTTGTAAGTCGGATCGCCAGTGTTGCCGTTGGCGTAGCCCGACTCCACCTTCAACACGCCCGGCACCTGGAGATACACCGCTTCCACACACCAGAAGCAACCGCCGGCCAGTGTCAACTGTTCCATGCTCATCGCGATCATTGACGCCGCAACCCGGCCTTGATTCAAGCACCGCGTCCTCGACAGAATGCGCACATGAAGTTCATCGCAGCCATTTTCGTTTTGCTACTGACGGCGAGTGTCTTCGCCGCAGACGAGCGACCCAACATCCTGTTCTTCTTCGTTGATGACCTCGGCCGCTACGCCGGGGTGTACGCGAATACAGAGAAGCGTTCACTCAACGACATCGTGAAGACGCCGAATTTCGACCGAATCGGGCGAGAGGGCGTGATCTTCAACAACGCCTTCGTGCCGGTGGCGTCCTGCGGACCGTGTCGCGCTTCCTTGGCCACGGGACGCTACTTCTGGAACTGCGGCAGCGGCGCGTTCCTCAACGGCAAGGCCAGCAATTGGAAGGGGTATAAGAATTCGATGCAGACCTTGCCGAAGTTTGTGGATCGGTTGCAGGAGAGTGGCTACTTCACTCAACGAGCCTTGAAGACCTTTGCCTTCGCTCAAGATCGTCCGACGAAAGCGATGCGTGAGGTGCAGGTCGGCAAGTATCAGCGTTTCGGGCTCTACGTCGGCACGGCCAAGAACGAATCGGAGCGTAAGGCA
>JBMYQZ010000174.1:0-9170 GCA_049601855.1 Limisphaerales bacterium
GGCCGCCGTGTTGGTCCCACGGGTTGGCAGCTTGTCCCGCGCCGAGTTTTTGCGGAAGGCAACTCAACTCGATGAAACGGACACCGCGTTCCACCAAGCGACGGGCGAGGAGGCATTGCTTGCCGTAGGCGGCGGTGACTCCGTTTGAGTGATCAAGGGCGTAGAGTTTCTTGGTGGCCTCGGATTCGCCGCGGAGGTCGCAGAGTTCGGGAACGGCGGACTGCATGCGCGCGGCGGTCTCGTAGTTGCGGATGGCGGCTTCCACGGCTGAGTCGTTCCCGGACTCGGCGAGAAATCCGCGGTCGAGATCGCGGATGAAATTCAATTTGGTGTCCTGGATCTTGCGGGTGTCAGTCGGCTTGATGTTGCGCACGGGAGCATCGGCGTCCGCAACGATGATGGAACTCTGATGTTGAGCCGGCAGGTAGCCGGCGCTGAAGTTGCCTATGCCCCCGTGAGGCAGGCCCGCACCGCCTGATTGCAGAACCACGAAACCGGGCAGATTGTCGTTCTCCGAACCGAGACCGTAGTTCACCCACGCGCCCGCGCTGGGGTGCCCGATGAAGGGGAAACCGGTGTGAAAGAAGTAATTGCCCTGCGCATGTTCATTGACCTTGGTGGTCATGGAACGAATCACGGCCAGATCGTCCGCAAAGGAGGCAACGTGCGGGAACATCGAACTGACGGGCATTCCACTTTGGCCGTGCTGCGTGAATTCGAAAGGTGAGGGGAAGATGTTGCCGTTGTTGTTGAACATCGTCCGCTCGACCTTCATTGGCAGCGGTTGTCCGGCTTCCTTTTCGAGCCGCGGTTTCGGATCGAAGGAATCGATGTGGGATACGCCACCCGACATGTAACAGAAGATGACGTGCTTCACCTTCGGTTTGACGGGAGGCGAAGTCACAGCGGCCGGGGAAAGACCCGCCGCGGCGATGGCCCCGAAACCAATCGAGGTTTTCTGAAGCATTGTCCGGCGCGTAATCATGGTCTCAACGGAGGTAGATGAATTCCTTCAGGTTGTACACCGCATGGGCGAGTTCGGCCCATACGGTCTTCTCATTAGGGACGGGAATTCGGTTCAGGGATTCGAGTTCCGCTTCGGCAACTGCCAATTGTCCCTTGAGTCTGTCGTATTGCAGTTTCTGGACGTCGCTCATCTCTCGCCGCAGCTCTCGCTCGGTGACGAATTCGGATTCCTGGCCGGCGGCGGCGGCGACTTCGTCAGGCGACAGTGCGCGATCATAGAGGCGGGCTTCCAAGATTCGTCCCTTCAGCATTCGATTGCCGCCCGGTTGGAGATGACGAATGCCAAAACCAACGATGTTCTGATTGGCGGCGTAGCGGACGGGGCCGCTGGACTTGTAGGGCTTTCCGTAAGGCGCGCCATTGCGGTAACCGGTGATCGTCCCGTCCTTCGAATACACGATAACGATGTGAATCGGGCGATCCACGGCTTCGTCATCAGCGTCGCCACGAAACGACTGTGTGCGGCTGAAGCCGTTGCTGCCAGCCATCCAATGGCGCGATTGCTTTTCACCGAACACGATGGCGTCGAAGATCACACCATTGGCTGATTGGATGGTGATGACCCCGCCGCCGCGTTGGTTCAGGTTGTCGAGCTGGACGCGGACTTCCAAGGTCTTCTCGCGCAATTCTTTGGGGATGGGATCGGAAAGGACGTAGGAACCACCGCCGGCAACCACCAGCGCTCCGTCGCTGATGCGGGCGTCGCCGAAGAACTTGCCCTTGAGACCGATGCGGGAGTCGTTGGCATCCTTTTCAAAATTCCAAAACAGATAAGGCTGCGGGCCGGCGACGGCCTTGGCACCGACGGTCTTTCGGCGGGCGCGGATCGACTCGCGGATGGGGTGGGTGATGTGTTCAAGCTCGGACCGGAAACGGACCTGGGCGGCGGTGACGCGCATGATCTTCTGCCGCAGTTTGCGGCCGTTTTCCAACAGGGCTCTTCGCATCGACTCGAGGGATGCCAGTTCAGCTTGGGTTGGTGGTCGGCCAAGGATGGATTCAAACAAAGTATCAAAACCGTCGTTGTAGAACTCGATTCCGGCCAGGCGTTCACCCAAGACGCGGGCGGAGTTCTTGACGAAGGGGTTGTTCAGCAGCGCGAGGGATTGGGCGGGGACGTTGGTGACGTCGCGTTTGCTGCGGGTGCTGAGAGGTTCGGGGGTGTCGAAGGTCTTGAGGAATTCATCACGGCTGTTGCGCTTGGCGCGGACGTAAATGCTGCGGCGATTGCCACTGCCGCTGTCGGGGCTGCCAAACATCCGACGATCGAGTCGCCCGCTGGTGGCGAGCAGGGTGTCGCGGAGTGACTCGGCATCAAGGCGCCGGACGCGGAAGTGGGAGAGCCAGGTGTTGGCTGGATCGTTCGTCTTCGCCTGTTCGGATGGTTCGCTGGACAACTGGTAGCTCCGCGTCTTGGTGATGTAGGCAATGAGTTTCTTGATCGAATAGCCGTTCCTGGCGAACCAGGAGGCGAGGTGATCGAGGAGTTCGGGGTGGGTGGGCTTGGTGCCGAGGCGGCCGAAGTTGTCGGTCGAGGAAACCGAACCTTCACCAAACAAATAGGCCCAGACGCGATTCACCAACACCCGTGCGACGAGAGGGTTGTCAGGATGAACAATGTCTTCGGCGAATTCGCGACGGCCGCTCAATTCAGTTCCGTACTCGCGTGCTCCAAATGCTTCGAGGAAGCGGCGGGAGACCGGGGCGGTCGGTTTCTTGTAGTCGCCGCGATCCAAAAGGGGTTGGTTGATGCCGACCGTTTCCAAGACCCCAGAGGAACGTTCGGCGACAGGGATATCCGCTTCCAGTTGGCGGTATTCTGCCACGAGTTTCCCGGCGACAGGGATGTCGGCGGTGGAGTTCGGGAGGAGGCCTTGTTGCAGAAAGGAGTCCAGAAACGCGGCCTGGCGATCATCGAGATTACGAGTTTTCCAAGCTGTGATGCAGGCCTTGGCAACTTCGCGGAAGTGGGCGGCCAATTGTTCTTTGTTGATCGGCACCTGACCGTATTGAAACAAGGGCGCAGATGATTGATTCATTTCGGCGGGTTTGTCCTGCCCATCGTCGTCAAACACGATGTCCGTGATGCCGATGTAAGACCGCCCGTCACCAGTGTTGGGCTTCCGGCCGCCGCGATAGGCCTGGCTGAAGAAGGTCAACTCGTCAAAGGTGGCCACCTCGATGTGGGCCTCTTCGCCTTTCCAATACCTGGTGTCCCACTTGTACCATTGTGGGCCTTCGTGCCAGGGTTGCGTCTTCTGACCGTAGATGCCGCCGCGGGGCAGGGGATAGTTGCCGACCACCAGGCGGACCTGGGCAAGGTCGTTGCCCATGACCCGGACGCTGATGGAATCGCTGGTCAGTTTGAACTTCGGGGAGTGGAGCTGGCCGTTGTGTTTGCTGGAAAGCAGATGCGAATAGATGCCGCGGGGGTAGATGCTGCGAATCAGTGAGGCGCCATCCGGTTCGACGAAGAACTCGCCGGCGCGGGTGACTCCGTCGCGCCACGCCGTGCCGCTCCTGAACCATTCTGACTGGATTGTGGTTGGATTCCATGCCCGGCGGAAGCGCGCTTTCATGTCATCCTGTCGGTGTTCGACGCGCGCGAGTTGCTGCGATTGGTATTTGTTCCATTCGGCGACGAGCTGTCGGTCGTCCATGCCCGCGAGGCGTTTCCAGATCTGGAGCGGCTGATCTGCCTTCGATTCTTTGATTGCCTTTTTCCATCCGTCATCCGCGGTCAGAAGCTCCGGGATGCGGTCTGCGTGTTGTAGCCAGGCGTCCGAGATGGCTTCACGAATCCTCGGTTTGAGAGCCGCGAGTTCATCGCGATTGCGCTCGAGTTGTCCGGGCGCGTTGATGGAGACAATGGCTGGCATGGCGCTGCGGAAGATGCCGAACATCGCGTAGTAATCTTTCTGGCTGATGGGGTCGAACTTGTGATCGTGACAGCGGGCGCAGGAAACCGTGAGGCCCAGAAAGGCCTTGGAGATGACATCGATCTGGTCGTCGACGAAGCGGACCATTTCCATCATCGGCTCCGTTGGTTGATAGCCGTGCTGAACCATCCGCAATTGCGCGGTGCCAATGGCTGATTCGTTGAGTCCAAGCCCGGCATTGACGCGCGGTTTCGCGAGGAGATCACCGGCGATGTGTTCGCGGATCAATTGGTCGTAGGGCACGTCCGAGTTCAGCGCGCGAATGACGTAATCGCGATAGACGTGCGCGTGAGGAATGGGCGCATCGCCTTCGCTGCCGTGGCTTTCGGCATAGCGAAACCAGTCAAGCCAATGACGCCCCCAGCGCTCGCCGAAGTGCTCGGAGGCGAGCAGTTGTTCAACGAGCGTGGAGTGCGGGAGATTCAAAGCCGCCTTCAGCTGTTTCGGACTTGGTGGGAGGCCGATGAGGGCGAAGTAGGTTCGACGAACGAGCGTGCGGCGGGCCGCAGGTGAGCCGGGTCGGAGTCCGCGCTTTGTCATGCCTTGCCAGACGAAACGATCGACGGGATGCGACGACCATTCGTTGCCTTCAGTGGGAATGGCCGGATCGGCGATAGGCTGGAAGCTCCACCATTGTTTGCGGAATTCGCGGGTGGTCTCCCAAGATTGAGTTGCCGCCGTTTCAGTTGCTGGCTTGTCCCGTGGATCAGGGGCACCGGCGGTGATCCATTTTTCGAAATCGGCGATGACGGATTCATCCAGTCGCGCACCGTCTTTCGGCATGTTCGCATCGGGCAGTTCGTGACGGATGGCTTGAATCAACCGACTGTCGGAGGGCTTGCCGGGAACGATGAGCGATGAGCTTGTCTGCCCGGCCGCGCGATGGTCCAGGCGGACGTTGCCCTTGGCCTTGTCACCGGCGTGGCACTGAAGGCATTCGGCAACCAGCACGGGGCGGATTCGCTTTTCGAAGAATTCGAAATCAGCCGCAAAGCCGGGTCCCACACGCCAGAGTGCGAGCACAAGCAAACAGGCAGTTTTGCTCTTTCGGGGCATCTGCAACAGCTTGGTTGGAAGACGTTTGAGCGTCAATTCTTCGCGATGACGCTTTCAGCAATGTCAGGCGGGGAAACAACTGCGGATCAACTTGGATCATCACCCATCGATTTCTTGAAAAGGTGGCGTTCCGGAGGCTCCGCGTGGGGAACGGCATCGAGCATTCCCTTGATCAGTGAGTTTACCGCGGGGACGCGGTGGCGGATCCAGATCGAGAACGGCTCGGGTTTCGCACCCAAGGCGGCCTTGGGTTCCAATGCCGTTCGCCCCTAGGATAGCCGTTCGCAGTTCCAATCGATCGCGTCCGCGATGGTCTGTTGCAGGAGATTCAAATAGATCGGCACGCCATCCGCCGCGGCTTCGCGGTCGTAGCCAATAAGGTAACCGATGCTATCGCGGCCATTGCGCACACCCGTGATAAATCCCAACAGCTCATCTCCGCGACGGACCACCGAGCAACGGAAGTCTTCGCTCAGGGCACGTTCCAATTCCGGTAGATAGGAAGGCGTGAGGGTGGACAGCCGCACCTTCGCATGGGCGTGGACATCGGAATACGGTTCGAAGAGGCGGTCGGCGTGAGTGGCTAAATCTGTGACGCGCTCGATCGTGCATCCAGCCTTGGCCAATTTCTTGGCCTGGCTCTTGCTGTTTCGGCGATACTTGCTTTCCATCGCCCCAAGGTAGTCGTCGAACGATTTTCAATCCGGATCGATGCGCAGCAGCATGTTGGGCTCTGTCTTGGAGGGGCGGTAGGTGAACGGCTTCAGCGCCTTGACGTGGCTTTGTGCCTCCGCGATGTCCTTCACCATGACAAAGTTGGTCTCTCCGTTGAGTTTCTCCGCGCGTCGAATCCGGTAAAGCGCCTCGGCGATGGCCGGCCAGATTTTCTCCGGCGCCTCTCCGGGCGCGAAGTCAATTCCGTCAAAGCCCCATGACAAGAGATTGCCTGCGACCAACACGTTCGCGAAACTTGTCGCCGATCTTGCGAGCGGCGGGGCCCAGGGCACGCTTGATCAGGCTGGGTTTGCCAGCTTTGCGGCCGCGTAGGCGATCACCGCTGACGACGACCACTTGGGCTACGATGGCCGCGACCGCCTGATCACCGCGAAAAATCATGACGTAACGTGGCCCGATGTTTTCGGGCCCGACACTTTCGTTCAGGGCGAGAACAGCGCGTCTCATGAATACGCTGGCCTCCCGCGTGACCCGATCCCATCGCCGGGCGTCCAGATTAGCGACTCGGTCGGCGATCACAAAGCAAAGCCGGACGGCTGACGTCGCTGTTTGTGTTCGTTCGCGAGTTCTCTGACTCGATCGGCGAGGCCGGGCTTCTTTTCTGGCGCCAATTTCATTGCGGGTAGTTGGGGATCGGGGGAGGTGTCGGTTTGCTTCTCTTTCGTTCACCTCGAAAGATGCTCCGCGGGAGCCGGACGACTCCGATGATCTGCTGAATGATCCCCACCTTGATGGAGCCCCAGATGGAGTAGCTCCAGACACTCTTGTCCCGTTTCCGATAGCGGATCAGGCCCTTGCCGTGCAGGGCGGCGACGCGGGTTTGGAGCAATTCACGATACTCTTCCAATTCGCGACCGGGTGTGAAGGCGGTGAAGGTTTCAGGACGTCCGGCGCAGCTTTCACTGTGAAAGGAAGAAGCCGCGTGAAAGTCGTTGGTCGTGATAAGCCCGTCCTGCCAGAGACCTGAGAGATCCTTCTCGACGGCGTTCTGGCTGGTGACCGTCTTTTGCACCTTTCCGATTACGGTGCGGGAGGAAAAATCCATGGCGGAGATGGGAATGCCAATGACAGTTCCCGCGCCGATCATGACCAAGGTCGTGTTGTCCGGTGAAATGTAGAACGAGTAGATGAGGATGTATCGTTTGCCCTTGTTGTCATAATTGTCCCCCAAACTTCGGAATCCGGCCGCCACCCCCTGAGCAGTCACCCGCTTCCGGAAGTTCTCCAGATTGGTTGCGATGCTAAATCCCCCGTGTTCCCATTCATCTGCGTAAGGCCAAACGGTACGTTTCTCAAAGTAGTGGACGAACATGACCGGGAAGCACGGCCCGATGAGCAAGAGAGGAAAGATTCAAATACCGTCCATGTTGACCGGACACTATCGTGGCCAGGTGGAAGGATTCAAGGAATCCACACCGGCTTGTTCGGCAGATGGGCAGGATATTCAAATGAGGCGGATTGGTCCTCCAGAGTTAATCACGACCCCGGTCGGTGAGCAGTCTCTCCAAGTGTCAATCCGCATGCCTGAGCGCGGCGACATTGGAAAGGACGTCCAACTCTTCCCTGGCGATTTGGCGGTAGTCGTAGCGTTGGACGAATTCGCTGCCGGTGCGTGCGCGGCGTTGCAGATGGCGGCGGTCCTGAAGCAGGGCCAGAGCTTGTTCGACCGCGGAAGTGATGTCGCCGCGATTTACCAAATTCAATTGATCGGGGAAAACCTGTTGGAAGACGGGGAGTTCGTAAGCGACGACAGGGAGACCGAGCGCAAGGAATTCGGTGATGCTCAAGCCCCAGCCTTCTTCGTGGGAGAGGCTGAGACCGACCCGGGCTTGGCGGAGGAGTTTGTTCTTTTCCTCTTCCGCGATACCGCCGGTGAAGGTGACGGAATCGGCGAGGTTGCGCTCGCGGAACATGGCTTCCATCGCTGCGCGATGAGGTCCTTCGCCGATGACGATCATTCTGGCCTGAGGGTGACCGCGCAGGAGCAATTGCCAGAAGTCAGGGAGTTCAAAGACCCCTTTCTGTTCGTGCATGCGCCCCATGAAGGCAAGGTCGTAAATCTTGTCCTGCTGGGGCGTGCCGAGGAGGGCTTCGATATCTACACCGCAGCCGACCTGAAACGTGGGCATTGGATTGAGCCCGATGTTCGCCTCCAGTTGCCGGTAGTCATCCTGAACCGTCTGGCTCAGGCACATCACGGCGCCGGCTTCTTCGTTCATCCAGCGCGCGGCCAGTCTCTCGGTGCGGAGAAAGAGGTCATTGATGAAACCGCCTCGCTCGTGTTGGGAAGCCAGGACGTGCTGGATCTTGGCGACCCAAGGACAGTGATTGCGCAGGGCCATCACCCGAGCGCAGTAGATGTCGACGATGAACTGTCCGGAGGCATAAATCACATCGTAACGACGGGGCAGGACACCCACGTGCGCGGTCAGGCAGCGCCAACCGTAGGCAGGGAAATACGACCACGTATTGGAAAGATGCTTCGTGGCATCAAAAAGATTATCGCTGCTGACCAAGCCGGCTTCCGGAGCCAGCGCTTGAAACTGTGAGAAGCCGGCTTTGGCCACGAGGAAGTCGGTGTGGTGCCCCAACTTGATCCACTCGTTGGCCATGTAGGCGTAGTGCTTCAAGACTCCGGAGATCGAAGTGGAATCCATCAATGAATTGTGAACGACGAGGATGTTCACTCGGACTCCAGAATCGGGTTTTCGCCGCGGGCCATGGCTTCCAGCCAATCGCACGCGCGGGGCAGGATGTTGTCCCAATGCAGGCGGCGCGATCGCTCCAAAGCGGCCTGCCGCCATCGCTCGTAGTCAGCCGGACGATTGATGGCGTCCTGAATACGGATTGCCAGCGACTCGGGTGTTTGCATTTCGGACACGACGCCGGTCTTTTCATCGAGCGTCGATTCGATCAAACCACCGACCGGATAGACCGCGCCCGGTGTGCCCATGGCGTTGGCCTCGGTGACATTTAGCCCCCAGCCTTCGCGTTGGGAGGTGTGCACGATGAAGTGTGCCTTCTTCAATTCCTCGTTCTTCGCTTCTTCCGACAACGGTCCAGTGAAGTGGACGCGACCGTAGATGTTCAAATCAGGAACCAGTTTCTTGAGCTTACGTTCCTCGTCACCGCCGCCAACAATGGTGAGTTCCACCGGCAGTTTGCGCTCGAGCAATGCAACCACAACGTCGAGGGCGTGATCGATCCGCTTGTTTGGAGCCAAGCGGGAAACGACAATCAGGCGATAGGGCGGTTCGAGAGATTTTGGGGGTAGGGAGTCGAGCGAGCGGACATCGGTGCCGTAGTTGACGATCGACACCTGCTTGATTCCAACTCGGTGCAACAAGCGGCGGGTTTCCTGCGAGCCGGTGAAAAACGGCATCTTGCGATAGTGCCAATGCGTGAAGCGCTCCT
>JBMYQZ010000175.1:0-9139 GCA_049601855.1 Limisphaerales bacterium
ATGGCCATGGATCCGGGAAATTGTTTTTCTATGAATTCCTGCGTGTAACCGCCCCAGTCGCCGCAGACCTTCGTGAGCTTCCCCGAGATCGCAGTGCAATGACACGCGTAGTTCGCCAGCACAGCGAGGATCTTGCCGTCCTCGCCTTCAACCTGCAGGACAGGAACATCATCGTCCGTTGGCCCGCTCCCATAACGACGGTTCTCCGCCATCGTGGAATGCCCGATTCCGTAGCTGAACCGCGCGGGTATCGGATTCAAGATCGCGTCCTGCACGACTTTGACCAGTGAGACTGTGAGGTCATCGGTGTAGCGATTCATCGCGGTGCGTTCCTCTTTTGTCAGATCGCGGCTGTAGATATTCTCCAACACTCCCTTCAGCATGGGAGCTGAGTGAGTGTGGGAGGAAAGGATCGCAAAACGTTCCGGCTTGATCTTCTTCAGACGCCGCAAGACCTCTCGTCGGACATGAAAGGGGACGCCGCAGTTGTCCACCGTCAGCAACACAGCCACGTCGTCTGTTCCCGGATTGAAAGCCAATGCTTTGGCCCAGATGCGTTGTTCCACGCCGTCGGACATCCGGGTGCGATTGCCGTAACCGCTGAGCGGCACGGAATAGGATGGCGTGATGTCGATGCGGGCAATGCCGGCGTTGGTCAACCACGCGGAGAATCCTTCACCGGCAGACAGCAAGAGGAAGAGGCAGGAGATGGCGCGCATGCCGGGAATCGTAGCACAGGCAAATCTCCAGAGGGAAATGCTCCTTGATTTTCCCAATTTGGGAAGCGACGGACGCATCCGTCCAAGAATTCTGAAGCAGCTCAACGCAGAAGTTCGCTGTGCTTGGTGAGCCACTTCTCCGCCTTCTCGTATTCCGGGCAGGCGCTGGCGACGTGAGCCCAATAGCGGGCGGAGTGATTCATCTCCCGCGTGTGCATCAGCTCATGGATGATCAGGTAGTCGCGCACGGAATCAGGAATTTGAATGAGACGCCAATTCAGCGAGATGGTTCCTTTGGACGAGCATGATCCCCAACGAGAGCGTTGATTGCGAATCTGCACCTGCGAAATTTTGACGTCGTGAAGACTTGCCATCGCGTGCACGAGCGGAGGGACTTCCCGCTGGGAGATCGCGCGCAGGTGTTTTTCAACGGCGTCCTTCAGGTCGCCATCGGCATGGGAGACCATGAGCGATTCATCCGCAAAGGAAACGAACTGGCGGCCGTCCTTGACCTGCACCTCGAGGCGAACCCATTCACCTCGGTAAAGGATCTTGGTACCGTTGCGCCACTTGCGGATCTGCCGCCGCGGTTCGCTGCGCTTGAGTTGACGGTCGAGCCAATCGGTTTTGGTTTGCGCAAACTCCAAGGCTTGGGTTTTCGAACCACCCCAAGGGATGGTCACCCGCGCTCCGCCATCAGGAGTGAGACGCAGGATGTAACTGCGCGCCCGATTGTTGCGGACAAACTCCACCGGGATGGTCTGCTCTCCTACCGCCAGAAACGCCGCCTTGCTGCCGCGCTTTGTCGGGGGAAATAGCCCAGTTAGGAAATCCATCTGCACCGCGGGCAGTATGTAGCCAGGGGGAGTTGTTCACAATCCTGTTTTGGCACGTGGGGACAGGCACAAATGACGAAACACCCAAACACCCAATGACGATGGAAATCCGAATGCCAAAATTCCGAAGGGTTTGCTGGCACGAGATGCACCCGGACCCGCGTTCGGGCTTCGTCATTTCTTGGGTATTTGGAGGTTTGGGTATTTCGTCATTCCCGCTAGGGTCATCCCGTGAAGCTGACGGTAAAAAGCGACTACGCCGCCCGCGCCGTGCTGGAACTGGCCCGCTCGGCCGAGTCCAGTCAGGCGGTGCGCGCTGATTCTCTGGCCAAGGCGGCTGGAGTGTCCGCGAATTACCTGGTGCAGATCCTCATCGAACTGAAGTCACGTGGCATCGTGAAGAGCGTGCGCGGCAAGGAGGGCGGCTATCTGCTCGCGAAGAAACCTGCTGAGATCACCTTGGGCGACGTCTTGCGCTGCGTCCATGGCGAGGTCTTCGATACCCCGGCGCTCGAGAACGAGGATTGCCCCGCCGAACTTCGCTCCGCTTGGGAAAGCCTCCAGAGCGCCGCCACCAAAGCGGCCGACGAAGTGAACTTCCAGAAGCTCGTGGAGGAAGGTGCCAAGGAAGAGATGTATTACATCTGATTTCACGGCTTCTGTGAAACCTATCCGTTGATTCCGCCTGACGGCGGGACTACAAACGCGAAATCATGGTCGTGAGACAAATCTTCGCTGGGCTCTTGGTGTTGACCGCAATGTCTGTTTCCCGGGCAGCAGAACGGCCAAACATTCTCTTTTTCTACGCGGACGATCTCGGCTACGGCGACTTGGGCTGTTACGGGAGCAAGCAGGCACAGACGCCGCGTCTCGATGCCTTGGCCAAGGAAGGAACGCGCTTCACCCAATTCTACGTCAGCCACTGCGTCTGCTCCCCCACCCGAAGCTCGGCCATTACCGGGCACTTCCCCTCGCGTCATCGAATCTTCGGACATCTCGCTTTCTTCTCCTCCAACGAACGACGGGGCATGCCGAACTGGCTTGACGTGAATGCCCCTTCGCTTCCGCGCGCACTGCAACAGATTGGCTATCGCACAGCCATGATCGGCAAGTGGCACCTTGGTGGCGGAAGCGGCAGTCGATTTCAGATGGAGGATCTCCGACATTCCGGTCGCGTGCCCCCAAAAGACCGGTCCATCGTGGTGAACCATCCCGACGCCCCTCCGGTCGCCGACTACGGCTTCGACCACGCGCGCACGACCATCGGGAACAGTCCGACCTGGAAGGCCGCCAAGCCCTGGCCGCAGCCGCATGAACTTTATCCCCATGTGGAGCCGGAGTGGCTCACCTGGTCCAGCCGTGCGATCGCTGATGAAGCGATTGTCTTCCTGGAACAGCACCGACGCGAATTTCCCGACCAGCCCTTCTACGCCAATGTCTGGTTCAAGGATCCGCACGTGCCCCTCACGCCGACCGCTGACATGCTCAAGCCCTTCACGCATCTGGAACCGAAGGCTCGCTTGCACTACGCCACCATCCGCTTCATGGACGAACAGATCGGTCACGTGTTGGATCGCTTGGACGAACTCGGAATGAGAGAAAACACCTTGGTAATCTTCTCCAGCGACAACGGCGCGGGTAAGGGCCGGGGCGGATCCAACGGTCCGTTGCGCGGCTGGAAACACACACTCTACGAAGGCGGCATTCGGGAACCCTTCATAGTCCGCTGGCCGGGACAGTCACCCGCCGGAAAAGTGGATACCAGCTCCGTTCTGAACCTCTGCGATCTGATTCCCACCTTGACCGAGTTGACCGGCGCCAAGATGCCCGACGGATACGAATCCGACGGTGAAAACATTCTCCCAGCCCTGCGCGGGAAGCCGTTTAGTCGAAGCAAGATTCAGTTCTGGCACTACCCGGCGACCAAGCCCGCCTTGGCGATTCGCGCGGGCGGTTGGAAACTGCTGACCGATCTGAAAGGTGAGCGGGCAGAACTCTACAACCTTTCGGAAGATCTGGCCGAGTCGAAGAATTTGGCATCGGAACAACCCGCGGTACGTGAACGACTGAAGCAGCAACTGCGTGCGTGGTACGCCGAATTGCCTACGCGACCACGCCAAAAGTAGGAGTGGAATCTTAGAATAAGCGGGCTTTCAACGGCGTTAATACCGATTGAATCCGTGAAACCGGTCCGTAGATTCGTCCGTCTGCATCAAAAGCCATGAAAATCGCAAAGTTCCTCACGCTGCCCGCTATCGCTCTCGCAGCCCTCGTTCTGGCTCTCCCGGCCCAGGCCGAGATCAAGAACACCAAAGCCGCCAGCAAGAAGGTCGATCAGCTCGTCAACAAGCTGTTGGCCGAGCAGAAGATCAAGCCCAACAAACCGATCAGCGATGAACAGTTTGTCCGGCGTATCTTCCTCGCCTCCATTGGCCGCATCCCGACCGGTCCCGAAGCTGCCAAATTTCTCGAGAGCAAGGACAAGAACAAGCGCGACAAGCTGGTCGATGAACTCCTCAATTCCGAAGGCTACGTCTCCCACTTCTACAATTACTGGGCGGACATTTTGCGCATCAACCGCCGCCTCGGTCGTTCCGGTGCCGCCAACGAATACGCCTACAAGCATTGGGTGAAGGAAAGCCTCCGCAGCAACAAGCCTTACGACCAGTTCGTCTACGACATGGTTTCCGCCACCGGCAGCAACTACGAGAACGGTGCCACCGGCTACTACCACCGTGATCGCGGTATGCCCTTGGACAACATGGCCAACACCGTCCGCATCTTCCTCGGCACCCGCCTCGAGTGCGCCCAGTGTCACGATCACCCCTTCGACAAGTGGAGCCAGAAGGACTTCTTCAAGATGGCCTCCTTTACCTACGGCGTCCGCGCCGGTTACTCCCGCGGAGGCGCAACGGAGGTTCGTCGCATGATCAGCAACGAACGCCGCGAAAAGATTCAGGAAATTTCTGAAAAGGTCTCGGGCATGAAGAAATTCTACCCGACCCGCCGCGAAGCCGACATCGACCGCATGTATGAAAAGGATGATCGGCGCAGTGTTGCCCGTCGTCGCGGCATCAAGACCGCCGAGGAATACAAGGCGATCAACAAGAAGGTGCTCGCCGCCACCGCAAAGTACGACCGCGACAACCGCACCGTCGGCCGCGTCATCAGCGACATTTACAACCCCATCCGTTACTCCGGAATGAGTGTTCGCGACCGCAACTCGAAGCTCCCACACGACTACCAGTACGACGACGCCAAGCCGAACGACGAAATCGATCCGGAACCGATGTTCGACAGCAAGTTCAACAAGCAGATCCTCGAGGAAAAAGGCTACCTCCCCGCCTACGCCACCTGGATGACCTCCAAGGACAACCCGCGCTTCACGCAATTGATCGCCAATCGCCTCTGGAAGAAAGCCTTCGGCGTCGGCCTCATCGAACCGGTCGACCAGATCACCGACTACTCCAAGCCCTACAACCCGGAACTGCTGAAGCACCTCGAAGAATCGATGCAGGAACTCGACTTCGACATGAAATCCTACCTTGCCATGCTCTTCAAATCCGAGTCCTGGCAACGCGAGGCCTTCGCCGGAGAGATCGCCCCGGCCAAACCCTTCTACTTCCCCGGCCCCGCTCTCCAACGCATGAGCGCCGAGCAAATCTGGGACTCTATCGTCGCGCTCATCATTCCCGACTCAGATCACTTCCAACCCACGCTTGGTCGCGAACTCAACGAGATCGACCGTGAACGCCGTATCAACGAAGCCCTCGCCACCCATGATCCCGAGGACTTCAAGGACATGGTTCTCGAACTGACCTCCCAGGTGAAGGCCAGCTATTCCAAACAGGAAAAGATCCGCGACGCCTACAACAAGGCCCGCCAGGACGAGGACGAAGAAAAGACCCGTGATCTCTCCCGCAAACTTCGTGACCTCCAACGCGAGATGCGCAGCAAGATCTACAAGGTCGCCTACAACGGCGCTGATCGCCGGGGTGGTCGCAGCATGCAATCAATGATGGCCGACGCCGGCATGTCCGGTGAAGGCGAACGCTACGTCCGCACTTCCGTCAAACGCCCGAAGATCGAGATGCCCAAGGACATGACTCGCGATCAGCAGCGCAATTGGCAACGCCAGCAAAAGTATTACGCCCAATCTTGGGGTCGCACCGCCAGCACCATGATGCGCGCCTCCGAATTGCCGACCCCCGCTCCGCGCGGGCACTTCCTTCGTGAATTCGGCCAGTCCGATCGCGAACTCATCCAGAATGCCAACGACGGAGCCAGCGTCCCGCAGGCCCTCAATCTGATGAACGGCTCGATGGGCGACGTCATGCGCCATCCCTTCTCCGTCATCGGCCAGGCGCTGGAGGAATGCAACAGCCCCGAAGAAGAGATCAAGACCATCTACCGCCTGATGCTCACGCGGCAGCCGGATCAGTCCGAGATTGATCGCCTCCTCAAGGTCTACAATTCCGAACCCAAGAACGCTCGTCGCAACGTCATCTGGGCGATGCTCAACACGCAACAATTCATCTTTTCAATCTAATCCTGTCCGATCACGCTAACCACACACGCACCATGAACCTATTCCGTAATCAAGACTTCAGCCGGCGCAACTTTCTCACCACCGCCAGCTCCCTGCTCGGTGTCAGCTGCCTGCCCAGCTACCTCGGGGCAGAAGAAACCAAGGCCGGCATCCCGCTGCGCAAGAACCCGGCCAAGCGCATGATCTTCCTCTACATGGGCGGCGGCATGACCCATCTCGACACGCTCGACACCAAGCCAGGGCACGAGAACCAGGGCCCTGTCCGCGAGATCAAGACCAACGTCCCCGGCATCCGGATTTCCGAATTCCTGCCCGGCCTCTCCAACCACATGGACAAGATGGCCATCATCAACTCCTTGAGTTCCACCGCCGGCGCGCACGAGCAAGGCCGCTACCTCATGCACACCAGCTACGAGAAACGCGCCACCATCAAGCACCCCGGTATGGGCGCCTACATGCTGAAGTATCTCGGCAAACTCAACCAAGACCTGCCCGGCAACGTCTTCATCGGCGGCAACTCCCGCATCGATGGCGGCGCCGGCTTTTTCGAGTCCTCCTACGAACCCCTCGCCATCAACAACCCGGAGAGCGGCCTGCGCAACATCAAGGCCAAGTTCAATCCCACCGACTTCCGCAACAACCTCGACCTCTCCGCGGAACTCGATGGCGGTTTCCGCAAGAAGTACAACCTCAAGGCCACCCGCGCCTACACCTCGATGTATAAGGATGCCGTCCGCCTGATGGAATCTGAAGACCTCAAGGCCTTCGATCTCGATCTCGAGAGCGACGCCACCCGCGAGATGTACGGCGACGATCCTTTCGGTCAAGGCTGCCTGCTCGCCAAGCGCCTCATCGAACACGACGTCCGTGCCGTGGAAGTCACCTACGGCGGTTGGGACACGCACCAGAACAACTTCATCAGCGTTCCCGAGCGCACCGCCGTCCTGGATCAGGCCCTGAGCGCCCTGCTCACCGACCTCGATCGCAACGGCATGTTGGAAGACACCATGGTCGTCCTCTCCACGGAATTCGGCCGCACCCCGCGCATCAACCAGAACGCCGGCCGCGACCACTACCCGAAAGCCTTCAGCACCATGATCGCCGGCGGCGGCGTCAAAGGCGGCCAGAAGTACGGCAAGACCAGTGCCGGCGGCGAGGAAGTCGAAGAGAACCAACTGAGCCCGGCAGACTTCAACGCCACCATCGCTTACGGATTGGGCGTCTCCACCGACCGCGTCGTCATGAGCCCCAGCCTCCGCCCCTTCAAGGTTGCCCACAAAGGCAAACCCGTCACCAAGCTCTTCAGCTAGAAGACTTCGTTTTTATTCACCAAGGCGTGGCTGTTCCAGCCGCGCCTTTTTTGTGTCTGCGCCACCCGTTCCCACCGTTCGAACGGTGTACCGCCATCGAATTGACAGTTCCAAAGATTCCTTCCCTTCAGCTCAATGAGCTCCTCTTCCAGCATGTCCTCGGTATAGAAGACCTTTATGCAAAAATACCTCAAACGCCTCCTTCACCCCACTCATCAGAGTGCGCAAATCCGGCATTACGGCTGCGATCCAGTCCCCGTCCACTTCGCTCCCAACGTAGACTATTCCAACGCTGTCCCGTTCCGCGGCCAACTCACCGACCGGATGGACCGCGGCGGGAGGAATGTGTTGAATGAAACACTCACGTCCCGATTCACGATGTTCGGAGGGTTTGAACTTGGAAGGATCTACCAGCATCGCCATTCCAATTCTGACAGCCGACCGAACCATTGAAAACCAGCGTCCATTTGGACCCGTCACGGGATTCTGCCCACCGGACGCCAGACCATGCGATTTTCCCCGAATATTCCACCCAAAACGCCCTTCCAATACCTCAATTCTTTTTGCGCAAATCCTTGGACAATCCACGGGTGGGCCGCTAAAAAGAACGGTCTCTACCGATAGAAATATGAACAAATCCACGTTGTTATTTGGAACCGCCGCCGGAATCGCGTTGATCGCGAGCAATGCCTCCGCTGCTGCGAAAGTCGATTTCAAGAAGGACATCGCCCCGATCCTCGAAAAGCGCTGCATAGAATGCCATGGCGCCGAGAAGAAGAAGGGCGGCCTCCGCCTCCACACCAAGGATGAAGCCATCCAGGAAGGCGTCATCACGCCGGGCAAACCGGGTGACAGCGAAGTGATCGCCCGCATCATTCTGGCCAAGGACCACGACGATATCATGCCGCCCAAGGGCGACCCGTTAACCAAGGCCGAGCAGGACAAGTTCAAGGCCTGGATCTCCGGTGGAGCCGTCTGGCCGAGTGGTTTCACGGTGGGTGGCGCTGCTGCCGCGAAGAAGGACGAAGGTCCCGGACCAAAGCCGACCGCTGACGAAAAGAAAGCGATCGCCGAACTGGAGAAGGCCGGAGTCACCGTCCGCCAGATCGCGCAGAAGCTGAACTGGACCTACGTCAACCTCCGCGTCATTGGTGACAAGTTTGACGGCAAGGTGTTCCAGAACCTCGCCAAGGTGCAGACCCTCCAGGAACTGAATGCTGCGGGAGTGAAGCTCACCGACGCCGACCTCGCGAATATCGGCAAGCTGAAGAACCTCAAGCGCCTCCACCTCGAGCACACCACGGTCAGCGACAAGAACCTCGCTTCCGTCAAGGGTTTGGCCAATCTCGAGTATCTCAACCTCTTCAACACCGGTGTTACCGATGCCGGCCTCAAGCACCTCGAAGGTCTCGGCAAACTCAAGAGCCTTTATCTCTTCCAGACCAAGACCACCGGCAAGGGTGTCTCCGGCCTGCGCGGCAAACTCGCCAAGACCTACGTCGACACCGGCTGGGACCTGAAGGAACTCGAGAAGATCAAGGCCGAGATCAAGGCTCGCGAAGAAGCCCGCAAGAAGAAGGAAGCCGAAGAGAAGAAGAAAGCCGACGCCAAGAAAAAGGCTGATGCTGAGAAAAAGAAGAAGGCCGACGCCAAGAAGAAAGCCGATGCTGCTGCGAAGAAGAAGGCCGACGCCGCCAAGAAGAAACCGGCTGCCAAAAAGCCGGT
>JBMYQZ010000176.1:0-9121 GCA_049601855.1 Limisphaerales bacterium
GCGATGGCACCGGAGTCGATCAGCCCCTTGGTCTGTTCCGGATCGGGCGCCAGATGCAGGTAGGTGAACAGCACCTGTCCCTCACGCAGCATGGCAAGTTCCGGCGCCTGCGGTTCCTTCACCTTCACGATGAGTTCGCCGCGGGCGAAGACTTCGGCGTGATCATCGAGGAGTTCAGCACCGGCCTGTTCGTATTCGAAGTCGGGCTGACCGGAGCCGTTGCCGGCGCCTTTTTCGACAAGGACCTGGTGGCCGCGACGAGTGAGTTGATAGGCGCCGGAAGGGAGCAGTGCGACGCGGGATTCCTGAGCTTTGATCTCTTTCGGAACTCCGATGATCATGGATCGACGAGCTTGTGCTTGAGGGCGTAACGCGTGAGCTCAACGTTGTTCTTCACGGTGAGCTTTTCGTAGATCCGCGCGCGATAAGTGGCGATGGTCTTTTCACTCAGGGCGAGGTCGGAGGCGATTTCACCGGTCTCGCGACCAACGGCAATGAGCTTGGTGACCTGCATCTCGCGCTCGGAAAGAAGCGAGTGGGCGTCCTTGTTGGGTTTGCCACCAATGTAATTGGCGAGGGCTTCGGCGAGTTGCGGGCTGACGTATTTGTTGCCCGTGAGGACCTTGCGAATGGCGTTGGGCAATTCCGTGCTGACGCGGGCCTTGTTGATGAAGCCGGCGGCGCCTTCTTCCAGGGCGCGGGCGCCGTAGTCGGATTCCGGGAAGGCGGTGAGGATGATCACCGGCGTGTCGGGCGCGGTTTCGCGGAGCTCCTTGAGGATGTCAATGCCGCTGCGGCCGGGCATCTTGATGTCGGAGATGATGAGATCCCACACGCTCTCCTTGGCCATCTTGAGGAGTTCTTCGGCATCGGCGGCTTCGCCGAATTCAACGTTGGCCAGTTGATCCGAAATAATGCGGTGGAGGCCGGCGCGGACGACATCGTGGTCGTCAGTAATCAGTATTCGCTTCATGTTTGCTCTTCGGTCGAGCTGGCGGCTGTTGGGATGCGCACTGTGATAGATGTGCCACTTTCTGGCACGCTCGAAATTGTCAATTCGCCGTGGAGGTTGTTGACGCGTTCGCGCGCACCCACCAAGCCGAGGTGCCCTTTGCGCTCGGCGGTCTGTGGGTCAAAACCCTGGCCGTTGTCTTTGACCTGCAGACGGACCTCGCCATTGACCTGGTGCAGTTCGACGGTGACCCGGCTGGCGTTGGCATGGCGGGCAACGTTGGTGAGGAATTCCTGGCACAGACGGAAGAGAGTGGTGTTCACCCGGTCATCGAGATCCGGAAGCGCATCGTCGGTGACGATATTGCAATCCAAGCCGGCGCGTTCGCTGAAGAGTCCGCATTCCTGCCGGATGGCGGAGAGGAGACCTAGTTGATCAAGCACGCTGGGTCGGACTCGCAGGGCGATTTCTCGCACGGCCTTGATGGTGTCCTCGGTCAGCGCATCGGCTTCCACCACGCGTTCTTCGAGGGGATTGCGAATCTTCGCCTCGGTGATGCTCACGATCTGTTTCTCCATACCGTGGAGGTTCATCTTCAACACCGTGAGCATTTGCCCGAGTTCATCGTGGATCTCTCGTGAAATGCGTTTGCGTTCCTCTTCCCGGACCGTTTCGAGTCCTTCGGTGAGGGCCTGCACACTGGCAAGATGCTGTTTGACCTCTTCCTCGGCCTGCTGCCGGATCAACTCGTCCTGTCGACGCTGGGTGATATCGCGGTCGATGGCCAAAATGAAACGTCGATCTTTGAAAGTGACGATATTGGCGTTCACCTCCATGGGGATGACCGTGCCGTCCCGATGGAGATGTTCGACTTCAAAATGCATGGATCCCTTGGCGAGCAAGGTGGCGACACGTTTGCGCGAAAGGGCCTCCGATTCCTCCGTGTGCAGCTCGTGGATCTCACGCCCGATCAGTTCGTCAACGGTGTAACCGTGCATCTCACCGGCGGCGGCATTGGCGGAGATGATCCGGCCGATGTCATCACCTTCAGCGGCGACGAGAAAAATGGCGTCCGCGGACTTGTCGAAAAGAGCCCGGTAGCGTGCCTCAGATTCCTGCTGGACGCTGATGTCGAACACGAAGGCGAGTTTGAATTCCTGATCCTCGACCTTGACGTAGTTGGAGTGAATCTCAACCGGGTAGGTGGTGCCGTCCTTGCGTTGATGGACGGACTCCATCACCTGCAAGCCCTCGTTCTTGATCTCGTTCCAATGATCTTCCCAAGCGGATCGGGGAAATTCCGGGTTGATGTCGGCCACGTGCATGCCGGCGAGTTCTTCACGGGTGTATTGCAGCCAGTGACAGGCGGTCTCGTTGACGTAGTAGAACATTCCGTCCGGATGACACCAGAAGATGGCCAGGCGCGCCTGGTCGACCGTGAACTGCGTGAAGCGCAGACGATTTTCCGCCTTCTTGGCCTCGGTCACGTCGCGGGTGATGCCAACCAATCCGGCCAACCGCCCTTCGGCATCAGCGAAGGGCACCAGTGAGGTGGCAAATTCCTGTCCCTGCGCGGTGACAAAGTCGAACTCCGTCGCTTCATCGGAAAGCGCGGCGACGACATGATGCTTCACGCGCTCGCGATCGGCGTGAGACACGATATCGACGAACTCCATGCCCAACGCCTGGTCTTCCTGCTTGAAGTTGAGCATTCTCAGACCGGCAGGATTCATCGAACGAAGCCGGCCGGTCTCGTCGATCTCGTGAATCGCATAGGGCGAACCATCGACCAATTGGCGGTAACGCGCCTCGCTCAAGCGCAGGGCTTCATTGGCCTCCTGCAATTCGGTGATCTCGTGGATCAACGCGAAGAATCCGAGCACCTCACCGTCTTCCTCGTGAGGGATATACGACCCGAGAAAGTGGTGCAGACGATGCTCGGAGTCGGTGCGGGTCACCTGGAAAACCTCCATGCGCCCGCCAAGCACACCACGAATGTACGGCTCGGCATTGCGGTAATCCACCTCGCCGATCACGTCACGCACGAGCCTTCCCATGATCTCCTTGTCGAAACGTTCGTAATAGTTCGCGTAAGCACGATTGACGAATTTGTAGCGCTCGCCGCGGTCGATGTAGGCGATCAAGGAGGGCAGATTATCGGTGATCAACTGCAGTTGCAGTCGACTGTGGTTGATGGCGTCCGTCGCGCGCCTTCGTTCGGTGATATCGCGGACAATGGAAAGCACCATCTTCCGTCCTCCCAACATCGTGGCCGTCGCCCGGACCTCGACCGGGATTGTCTGACCGGAACTGTTGCGATGCAGGCTTTCCAACTCGACCGGTTTGCCGGGCTCCAGTTGTTCCAACACCCGCCGGGTTTCACGCTTCGGTCGACCGACCACGAAGTCCGGGACGGTCATCTTCAACAAGGTCTCCCGATCATAGCCCAGTTGACGGCAGGCCTGTTCGTTCACCTCGATGAATCGCCCGTCAACATCATGCAGAAAGATCGCGTCCGCGGCCTGGTCCAGCAAGGCCGCAAATTTCCGTTCGGTCGTCTCGATGCGCAGATCGCTGTGCTCCAGCTTCGTGGCCATCCGGTTGATTCCCTCGGCGAGGTGTTGCAATTCGTCGCGCGAACCGCGTTCGGGGATGCGCGCGCTGAAGTCACCATCCTCCAGGCGCCGCACCGCGTTCAACAAATCCGTCATCGGTTGCTCCATGTGCCGCCGATACATCGCCACCAACAACAGCGTCGTCACGCCAAACAGTCCAATCGCGGCCAGCGCCGACCAGAACAACAACTGTTCGCCCCGTTCGTCCAGTTGCGCCGTCCGGATCTTCAATGCCAGATAGCGATCCGGCGCGTAACCGCGCGCCTGAGTGATCGGCAGCACGCTCAGCAATGCGTTGTTGTCCCCGTCGGGAAAGGAAGCCACCTCACCGTTCTTCAACGCTTCCTCGAAATGGCGCGCGCTCACCAGGCCGTTGGTGATCAGATTGCCGCCCACATCGTTGGTGTTCAGCGAACGATAGATGAGCCCCGTGTCGTCGACGATGGCACCAATCGCGAGCTTCTCGCCAAGAATCTGCTCCATCGCCGGCAGGTTCGCGATCGCCTCGGCATCCAGCTCGCCGCGAGCCATCAGCTGCGCGGGAATCTCCAGGTGCGACGTGATCTCGCGTCGCAACTCGTTGTCGAACAAGCCCTTGAACACCAACGCAACGCCGAGGAGCGCCAGCGACTGGATCAACACGACGCTCAGCCCCACCTGAAATAACAGGCTGTCACGAAATCGTATTTTCATGGCGTGCGAACCCTCTCGCGATGACCCGGTGTGCGACGGGCATCTGAATCGGGATTGAGACTCGGCAAACAGAATGAACGCGTCTCCCCGGCCGAGGCGATCAGAAAAGTGGGCTTCCCACCCAAAGCGTGTTTCAATTTGCCGATCCAAATGCTCAATCCAATCGCAAGAACCTTCACCCTGACGCTGCTCACCTTGGTGGCGACGGGCCACGCGAAGACCCTCAATGTCCTCTTCGTCGGCAACAGCTACACCGCCCGACACAACCTGGCCCAGGTCGTCAAACAGATGTCCGAAGCGGGCAATCCTGGTCTCACCTTCAACACCACGCAGGTCATCTACGGCGGACGCACGCTGTTCGATCACTGGCGCCTCGGCACGCAACACATCGTCAACCAACACGCTGTCGCCGTCGCGGAGATCGAAGCGACCATCAAGTCTTTGAAGCAGGCCGTGAAGGACCCCAAAGACCGCTACGCCAAGGCCGGATTGAAACGCCAACAGGCCCTGCTCAAGGATTTTGAGAACAAGCGCTCCAAGTGGGACATCGTCGTGCTCCAATCCTATCGCGACGATCTCAAGGGCAAAGGATCGCGTTACCATCGCTACGTGCCGAGATACGCCGAACTCGCCCGTCAGCAAGGCGCTCGGGTCATCCTCTACGTCACGACACCCACCACCCAGAATGCCAAGCCGCTTGATTCCACCCCGGACAAGAAACCCGTACAGCAAAAGTCCCGCACGATCGCGAAGCTGGCCAACGATATCAACGCCAACGCCGCCCCGATGGCGTTGGTCGCCCATCGCTGCCAGGCCCAACGCCCCGACTTCACCCTGCGCTTCATCAACGACGCCCATCTCAACAAGACCCTCGCCTACCTCACCGCCTGCACCCTCTACGCAGCCATCTTCGAGAAAAGTCCGCAAGGTCTCCCCATCGATTCCATCACCGACATCCGTTTCTTCGGCAACGACCGCACGAAGGATCGCGACGGCAAACCGATCACACAGAAATTTGGCGCCAAAGACCGCGCTGACCTGCAGCGCATCGCCTGGGAAGGTTGGACTAAGTTTCAAGAACTCCGATGAATACTCCAGTTGGAGATTGAAGAATGAGTCAACTGCCCAAAGTTCTCTTTACCCTGAATGTTCCGGGTGAACATCTCTCCCCACTCGATGGCATCGCCGATTTGCTGTTGCCCAACACTCACGAGTGGAATGCTCTGACGAAGGAACAATTGTTTTCGAGTCTCGGCGAATGCGAAGCCTTCATCAGCCAGGGCGAAGTTTGGGTGGACGCCGAATTCCTCGACGCCGCACCCAAGTTGCGGATGGTCGCCAACGCCGCCATGGGCGTCGATAATCTCGACCTCCCCGAACTCACCCGGCGCGGCATCAAGGCCACCAACACTCCCGACGCCTTTGCCGAATCCACCGCGGATCTCACGTTCGGCCTGATCCTCTCCGTCACCCGCCGCATCGCCGAAAGCGACCGCTTCATTCGCACCGGTGAATGGGAGAAGAACGGCATGCAACCGCTTCGTTGGGAAGGCTCTCTGGTCGGTGGAAAAACCCTCGGCATTATCGGCTACGGACGCATCGCAAAACTTGTCGAGAAACGCGCCGCCGCCTTCGGCCTCAACGTGATCCACACCCGGCAGAAGTTGGACGATCACCCACAGTGCCGGACCTTCGACATTCTGCTCGCCGAGTCCGACATCATCGTCACCCAGGTTCCCTTGACCGAGGCAACCCGCCGCCTGATCGACGCCAAGGCCCTTGCTGCCATGAAGCCTGGCGCCGTTCTTGTCAATGTCGCCCGCGGCAAGGTGATGGACGAAGCCGCCGTGGCCGAAGCCTTGAACTCTGGCCATCTCGCCGGCGCTGGCTTCGACGTGTTCGAGGAAGAGCCGAAGGTTCATCCCGCCTTGTTCGAAATGGATAACGTCGTCCTCACTCCCCACCTCGGTGGCGCCACCAACGAGGAACGCCAACGCGGCCGCCGCGAAGCCGCCGAAGAAGTCGCCCGCTTCCTGCGCGGCGAACCGGTGCTCTATCCGGTCAACTAAATATGGCGCGGTGGGCCGGCGTCGTGTACGCCTGTCGCTCTCATGAGCACTCGATTTGCCTTTGTTGGTTTTCGCCATCCACACATCTTCGACATGTACCAGCGCTGTCGTGAACGGGACGACGTGGAGATCGTCGCCTGTTGCGAGGAGGATGAGGGAACGCGGAACGAGTTGGCGGCGCGCGATGATCTCGAGATCACGCACCAAGATTTCGCGACCATGATCCAAGAGGTCGATTGCGAGGTCGTCGCGGTGGGAGACGCCTATGGCCATCGTGCCGGCCGGATTGTGGCCGCATTGGAACGCGGACGGCATGTGATGAGCGACAAGCCGATCTGCACTTCATCCGCCGAAATGGACCAGATCGAAGCGGCCGCCAAGGCCAACGATCGGATTGTCGGCTGTATGTTGGACATGCGCGATTTGCCGATCTTTCTGGGCTTGCGGGACCTCATTCGCGCGGGCGAGATCGGGGATGTGCAAGCGATCAGCTTCGATGGACAGCACCCGCTCAACTACGGCAAGCGCCCGATGTGGTATTTCGAACCGGGGATGCATGGCGGCGTGATCAACGACATCGCCGTGCACGCGCTCGACTTCATTCCCTGGGCGACCGGGCAGGGAATCAAGGATCTCGTCGCCGCGCGCGGTTGGAACGGGTCCGTGCCGCAACACCCCGACTTCCAACAATGCGGTCAGGCCATGATCACCCTGGAGAACGGTGCAGGAGTCATTTTCGATGTCTCCTACCTCACACCCGATTCCATTGGCTACACCATGCCCATCTATTGGCGCTTCACGATCTGGGGAGCAGACGGCGTGCTTGAAGCCGGTCTTAACACGCCGCAGATCACCATCTTCAAGAACGGCGAAGACAAGCCCCGCGTGATCGATCCTCCGGCCGCAAAACCGGGCGCGTACCTCGACTCCTATCTTTCCGAAATCAACGGCGGTACCGATCTCCATCTTTCCTCCGACGACGTCATGAAAGCCGCCCGCGTCTCCCTTCGCTTACAGGAACTGGCGGATGGCCTAGCTTGAAGAGACCCGGTCGCACCATGGGCCAGCCATTCCGATTCGCGACCCTCGTCCTGCTGCTCGCTGGTTGTGTCACCGCGCAAACCGCTTCGTTCCGTCTGGAGATCGAACAGATTACGGCCGGCGAGAAGCACCATTTCTTCGGCTACATTCCAGCCCTGATGACCCCCTGCAATGCCGACGGTGTTCCGGACTTCGATGCCTTGGTCCGCACGGCCGAACAACTCATCGACACCGGAATGCATGGTGTTGTCTATTGCGGCTCCATGGGCGACTGGCCTCTGTTGACGGACGAGCAACGTCAGGAAGGCGTCGGACGCTTGGTTGCGGCGGGCATTCCGACCGTTGTCGGTACCGGTGCGCAGAATCCCGCGCGGGCCGCTGCTCACGCCGCCCATGCGAGGGATGTGGACGCAGCCGGGCTGATGGTGATCCCGCGCGTTCTGTCGCGAGGAGTTTCGACAGCGGCACAACGCGCGCACTTTGCCGGGATCCTCTCCGCCGCTGGTGATCTTCCCGCGGTGATTTACAACAGTCCCTACTATGGTTTTGAAACCAAGTCCGACCTGTTCTTCGATTTGCGCAAGGAACATCCCAATCTGGTGGGCTACAAGGAATTTGGCGGTGCGGATTCGCTCAGCTATGCCGCCGAGCACATCACCAGCGGTGATCCGAGTCTCACGCTGATGATCGGAGTCGATACGCAGGTGGTGCATGGTTTCCTTCGTTGCGGAGCGGGTGGCGCCATCACCGGCGTGGGCAACGCCTTGCCGAAAGAAGTTCTTCGCTTGGTGGAACTGTGCCAGCAGGCTGTGGCCGGTGATCCGATCGCGACGCGCCTCGCCCAAGAACTCGACACCGCCCTGCGCGTGCTTTCCACCTTTGACGAGGGCCCCGATCTGGTTCTCTACTACAAGGAGCTGATGGTGCTGGAAGGACACCCCGAATACGCGCATCATCTCAATCACACCGACCGTCTCAGTGATTCGCAGCGGGAATACCTGCACGGCCAATGGCGACAATTTCGCACTTGGTGGGAACGCTGGGAGGGCGCGGCCGCCTCGACGGATGCGCGAAGCAAAGAACTGACATCGGCCTAGAAGTGACGGACAGCCACGAAAACGAAAAGTCGATCCCCAGCATCTTCAACGATGTGCTGGGACCGGTCATGCGTGGGCCATCGAGTTCCCACAGCGCGGCCGGCAATCGCATTGGCCGACTGTGTCGGGATTTGGTGGAAGGCGACCTGAAGAAGGCGGAAATCTTCTATGATCCGAATGGTTCATTGGTCACGACTCACAAGTCGCAGGGAACGGACATGGGACTGTACGGCGGCTTCCTCGGCTGGCAACCGGACGATCCACGACTCCCGGACTATGCCGCGCAGATCGCGGCGTCCGGCTTGCAGATCGACGTGCGCTACGAATCCTACGGAGCCACGCATCCAAACAACTACAAGCTCGCGGTGGAGGGTGTGAATGGAAACCAGCACACGCTGCAGGCGATTTCCACCGGTGGCGGCATGATCGAGGTCACCGAGATTGATGGCACGCCGGTCCGATTCGCCGGAGACTATTTTGAAACCCTGCTGTATCTGGACGATCAGGGTGACGCAGATTCGATTCAAACGGAACTGGCGCGAACCTTGGATGGTGAGAGCAGTGAAATCTGCGAAGGCGATCACCGACTACTGCGTTTCTCCTCCCGGTCGGCTCCGTCGACCGAGGCTCTTGCAAGCGCGCGGAACCAACCAG
>JBMYQZ010000177.1:0-9115 GCA_049601855.1 Limisphaerales bacterium
TTGTTCCTGGTTGCTGAGTCCGTAGGCGTGTTTGAGATCGAGGATCGGCGTGCCTTGGGAGCGGAGGACGGTGCCGCCATAGGTCGCGGGCATGTAGCCGCTGGTCCAGTTCTTGGCACCACTGATGGGACCACCCTTGCGGTCGAGCATGACGACGTAGCCGGGGAGGTTTTCGTTGGCACTGCCGAGACCGTAATTGAGCCAGGAACCGAGCGAAGGTTTGCCGCTGATGATGCTCCCGCAATTCATCATGAGCAGGGCCGATCCGTGGATCGGAGAGTCTGCGGTCATGGAATGGAGGAAGGCGATCTTGTCGACATGTTTGGCGACGTTCGGGAAGAGAGTGGAAACCTCTTTGCCGCACTGGCCGTAATTGTCGAAGGTCCATTTCGGTCCCACCACGCGGCCTTTGTTCTTGTGGCCGCCGCGGCCGAACGTCTTGACGCTGATGGTCTTGTCGTTCAGATCGTACAGCTTCGGCTTGTGCTCGAAGGTGTCCATGTGGCTGGGCCCGCCGTACATGAAGAGGAAGATGACGCGCTTGGCCTTGGGCGTGAAATGCGGGTCCTTCTCGGCGAGGGGGCTCTTCCAGGCGGTCTTCCCGTCGGCGGCCATGGCTTGTCCGGAGAGGAAGCCGTCCTGGGCGAGCATGCCGGTGAGGGCGAGCGAGGTGAAACCGCCGCCGACCTGGTGGAGGAATTCGCGTCGGGTGTTACCGCAGAAGGTGTTGCGTGGTTTTTCGTTCTTCATCTCGATTGCGCTTTCGTTTCAGTCCACGAAGACAAATTCATTCAGGTTGAGGGTCATGAGGCAGAAGCGTTCGAGCGGTTTGCTGCCTTTGCCCTGTTTGTTCCATTGGGCGAGTTGGTTGATGAGATTGAGGCCGTCGGTGATTTCCTCAGTCGTGGCGGGACGGTTGAAGGCGAGGGACACGGCGCGGGCAACCTGTTTCCTGCGATCATCGCCGGCGTCTTTCCGCACTCGTTCAGCGAAGCGGATGGCGATGTCGTTGAAGAACTTGCTGTTGAGCATCGTGAGCGATTGGGTGGGCAGGATACTGGAGAAGCGGACGGAGCAATGTCCATCCGTGTCGGCCATGTCGAAGGTTTTCAGGATCGGTTCGTGAAGGGAGCGTTTGACGACGACGTAGACGCTGCGGCGATTGCGTTCCGCATCCGGTGAATTGCCCCACGCGGCGTGCGGGCGGGACGCGGTGGCGAGGACTTCACTGGGGACCTCGGTGTAAATGCTGGGACCGCCCATCTTGAGGTTGAGCTTACCGGTGAGATTGATGGCGGAATCGCGGATTTCCTCGGCCGTGAGACGGCGCATGTTGAAACGCCAGAAGAGGTCATTGTCCGGATCCTTCTCTTCGCCGTCGGTACGGGTGGCGGAACTCATGCGATACGCGCGCGAGGTCATGATCAGTTTATGCATTCGCTTGATCTTCCAATCGCCGGACATGAATTCGGCGGCGAGCCAGCGAAGGAGTTCGGGATGCGTGGGCTGTTCGCCGATGCGGCCAAAGTTGTCGCTGGATTTGACGATGCCACGGCCGAAGTGGTGCTGCCACAAGCGGTTCATGAAGACGCGGGCGGTCATCGGGTTGTCCTTGCTGGTGATCCAATTTGCGAGGGCGGTTCGGCGGCCGGTGCTTTTGCCGTAGGCGCCTTTGGCCACGTTGGGTTTCGGTGGGGAGAGAATGGAGAGGAACGCGGGTTCCACGGCGGGGCCCTTGGCGTGGACGTTGCCCCGGATCAGGACGTGGGCGGCCGGCGAGACCGGGCCGTTCTCGGTGATGACGAGTGCGAGTTGCGCCTTGCTCTTTTGGGTGCGAATTTTCTTAAGCTCCTTGGTCGCACTGGCAAAAGCGTCAAAGTCCCTTTGCTTGATCCAGTCACCGAGATGTTTGCGGAGGATGTCGATGCGGTTCTGTTCGTAGCGATAGTCATCCTTTTCACCCGCCTTCAGATTCTGGTTGGCCTTCTTGTTGATACGATTGATCACGCGTTGGACACCGCGTTCGGCTTCGATGAGTTTCTTGGCACGATCGTGTTCGGCGTCGGCTTCGTCCGGGGGCAGGAGAGCGCGAATGGATGCATCAGCCACGGACGCTCCTCCACGGGCGCCGTAGTGCCGCACGTTGTTCAGGAATGCGACCATGCTGTAATAGTCCTTTTGCGGGATCGGATCGATCTTGTGATCGTGGCACCGGGCGCAACCGACGGAGAGGCCGAGCATGGTCTGGCTGGTAATCGAGATGATGTCGTCGAGTCCGTCATAGTAGGCCTGCGCACGGTCGACGGGTTCGTCATCCCACAGGCCGAGTCGATAATATCCCGTGGCGACATAAGCCTCGGCGGAGAAGGGTTTGATTTCGTCGCCCGCCAACTGTTCGGTAATGAAGCGGTCGTAGGGTTTGTCCTGGTTGAAGGCGTTGATCACGTAGTCGCGGTAGCGCCAGACGTGAGGTTTGTAGCCGTCGCGTTCGTATCCGTTGGACTCTGCGTAGCGGACGAGATCAAGCCAGTGGCGGCCCCACTTCTCGCCGTATTGCGGACGGGCGAGGAGTTCGTCAATGATCGCGGCATAGGCCTTGGGCGTTGGGTTTTTCACGAAGGCTTCAACCTCGGCGAGCGTGGGTGGCAGACCGATGAGATCGAAGTAGGCACGGCGTATAAGTTGTTGGGGATTGGCGATGCCATTGGGTTTGAGTCCGGCCTTGGCCAGACCGCTGTAGATGTAGGAGTCGATGCCGTTCTTGCTCCAAGCTCTGGCGTCCACCTTGGGTGGCGTCGGTTTGCCGACGGGCCGGAAAGCCCAATAGTTCTTGTTCGCGTCGTTGACGATGGTGGTGTCAGCGGCGTGTTCGATCTCACCCTTGATCTCACGTTCGGGATTGAAGGGGATTCCCAAGCGTACCCATTCGGTGAGATCGGTGATGAGGTTGTCGGCGAGTTTCCCGCTCGGGGGCATTTCGTGGTGCTCGTCCTGGTAGGAGAGCATGCGGAGGATCAGGCTGTTCTTGGGATCGGAGGAGTCGTAGGCGGAACCGGAATCGCCACCGCGCAGAATGCCTTTGCGACTGGTCAGTCGGAGGCCACCCTTCAAGCGCTCCTTCGCGCCATGGCAGCGGTAGCAGTGTTCTTCCAGGATCGGGTGGATCTTGGCATCAAAGAACGCGGTTTGCTTCTGCTGGTCTGGATCGGCGGCGAGGGCGGAGACCTGAGCCAACAAGGCGATTGCCAGAATTCGATTGATGATTCGTGCGAAAGTCATTGTGTATGAACAGTCAATAGACTGAGGGAAGAGGGAATTTAGTCAGTGCAAGCACTCTGATCAAACCGCAATGCGCGGTCAATGTGTGGAGAAATCCGGCGATCGGAATGAATTGGTCAAGGTGGAGCCTGCGCGATACTGTCCGGGCTGCGACGACAATGCCCAGCGAATTCAAAATCACCCGCCGCGTGGAGTTCTCGGAAACGGACATGGCCGGGATTGTCCATTTCTCAAATTACTACCGTTACATGGAGTCGGCCGAGCACGCGTTCTTTCGTTCGCTGGGGTATTCCATAGTCACCAAGCAGACCGAGCCTCCAGTCGGTTGGCCGCGGGTCCACGCGAGTTTTGATTTCAAACATCCGCTGCGATTCGAGGACGAGTTTGAAGTGCACCTTCGCGTCTCGGAGAAGAAGTCCCGGTCGCTGAGCTACTCCTTCACGATCAGCAAATTGACCGAAGGTGAACGTACCGAGTGTGCCACGGGAAAACTGACGGTTGTCTGTGTGATCAAGAATCAGGATGGCAAAATGGCGGCCGCGCCGATTCCGCCGGAAGTGGCGGAGTGCATCGAGGTGTCAGCGGGCTGAACGGTCTTCGGCCGCGACTTGCTCCGCGAAACCGGTTCCCGGCCAAGGGAGGGTCAGCGCAGCAAATATTCCATGAGCGGTGTAGTCGTTCTGACCCTGCGCCGTGGGTTCGTGATATTTGTTGAAGCCGTATTCCAACCGCAACTTCATGTCCTTGCCGAGCCGCCGACCGATTCCCGTGCGCAATCCGTGGAGCGTGTAATCCGTTCCCGCGACCACGCGGCCAGCGGCGGTTGGCTGAGCGAAATCAGCCTGCGAGAAAGAGTAGGTGCAGGCGAGGTCCGTTCTCTCATTCAAGACGAACCCGGCGTGGGCATAGGTGCTGATGGATTGGCCGCGCCAGGCCGTGACGGCGGCCACGTTGTTGGCCGCACTGGTCGTGCGGGAATCGGTGAACGAGGCATTGGCCGCAAGGTGCCAACGATGATTTGGTGTGATCGTGCTGCCGAGACTGATGGTGTGGGCGTCGCTGCTGGAGGCGTCGATCTGGCCACCGCCGGCGGGATCGGCCGGTGCGGAATCGGTCGCGATGGTGTAGTTGCCGGTCATCACCTGATAAGTGAGATTGGCCCGCCAGCCGCGCCGGATGCGGGCGGTTATTCTCGCCTGCGCTTCGTCGGTTTCCTGTTTCCACCAACGGATGAAACCGGGAAAGGCCGAAACCGGGATGCCGACGGCGGCGGGCACGGTGATCGCGAGTTGTTCGTTCAGATAACCGGTCTCCTGGAAGCGGTGGCGGAAACGCGTGGAAAATGCCCAACCGGGTTGAGGGCTGTAGCGGAGACCGACGTGGTAGTTCTGGGTGGAGCCGTCGCCATCCGTGCGTTGCAGGAAGGAAGGATTCTTCGTCACCAAGGGATCAAAGCCAGTGTCGCCGCCAGTTTGCTGTTCGAAGATGCCTTGTTCTTCCTGGCGCAATCGTGCCTCGGCAGAAACGACGACGGACTGGATGCCGGTGTAACGCAGCGTGAGGGCTTCGGAGGTGATGCGCTCATCGCGGGACGAGGTAAGGGCGATGGGGACGGCGGTGAATGGACCGAAGAATACGTAGCCAATGTCGGCGCCACCGGCGCTGCGTCGCCGGTTCCACTCAGCTTGAAAGGTGGGGGCGAGGCTCAAGTGGTTCCACGGTCCAAGCAGCGAAGAGATGCTGAATGCGTGGGTTTGGCTCTTGGTCAGGATCGAGTTGGCCTGCCATTGCGGACCCGTGGCTAAGGCGCCGCCGGTGGTGGACTCTACGCGGAGGGAATTGTCGGCGCGTAGCTGAGAGTGATGATAGGCGGCCGTGGCGTACCAGCCGTCACGGATCTCGCGTTCGACACGGAAGGTGTTCGCGCCGATATACTGATCGGTTCGATTGCGGGCCGAGGTGGTGCTGGCAGTGCCGTTCAGAACATCTCCCTGCATGAAGTGTTCGTTGTTGAAGGCCTGAAACTCGAGACGAAATTCGTCGGTGAATTTCGTGTCCTTCCATTCGTGTTCGAAATCGAGCTTGAGACGATGAATATCCTCGTTGATTTCCTTGAACGACGGGGCCAGCCCAATGCCGCCGCTGTTGCCCCAAGTCAGCATGGATTTCGCCCCGTCCTGATAGAGATACTCGTAGTCGAGTGACACGTTGGGGCCATCCGGAGGTTCGATTCCGAACTCCATCCACGCCCGACCGAGCTTGTGTTTCAAGTCTGCTCTCAACGGGGCGGGGAGGGCGGCGCCGGGTTGGACTCCTCCGACGTTGTCGTAGAAGCGCGTCCACTCGCTCGCTCCGGCGTGGATGAAACCGACGCCGTGACGGGTCAGATCTAGATCGATCGCGTAGTCTCCCAATTCGGCGATGGCGTGTCCATCGACCTCCAGTCGTGTGTTCGCGTCGAGCTGACTCGTAAGGGAGAATTCGCTGACGCCACCGGTGACTCCTTCGCGCATGCCGGTGTGTTCGCGGAAACGACGTTCATTGCCCGCGACGCTGACAATGCGGATTGCTGGCGAAGCGGAGAAATGGATGGTTGTCTGTCGCTCGGGCCAAGCGGCTCCCGCGTTGATCCAACGGCTCACGACATCGATTTCGGCCTCACTCAGTTTGTCGCCTTTGCCCACGGGCGGCATTTCCAAGTCCTCTTCGGCGTGTCGGATATAACGAATCAGTGCGCTCTCATTTACCCGGCCTGGTATGATAGAAACTCCGATATCGCCCCCGCGCAATGCTGAGCTGCGATTATCGAGTCGGAAACCGGACTTCGGTTTCTTGGCGCCATGGCAGCGGATGCATGCATCGTCGAAGATAGCGCGCACCTGAATGGCAAGATCGGCATCGGCGCATTGAGCGGGACTCACTCCGGCAAACCATGCGATGGCGATCCAGCGTCTCATCAGAACCGCAGGCGGTGGTCGACATTGGAACCGTGTACGGCCGAATGGCAACCACTCGTCCAGCATGAGCCGAGGGAAATCCGGGCGCTGTGATCAATGTTGCCGATAAACAAGGTGCCTCCCGCGCCTTGTCGTTGCGCATGGCACTTGAGGCAAAGATTGGCGTCCCGAGTGGTGAGCATCTTCTGATTGATGGAACCGTGGGGTGAATGACAGGTCGTGCAGCCTTCCCGCATTGCCTCATGTTCGAAGACGAATCGGCGAGCCTGTTCCTGATGACAAGCCGAACAGTTTTCGCCTTGCAGATGAAGGGCGAGGTTCCTTGGTTTCTGGTGGATGTTGTTGCCGTGCGGGTCATGGCAGTCGACGCAGCTCATCTTTCCTTCCGGGACGAAATGGTGATACGGCATCCGGAACTCGCCGTGGGTCTGCAGGTGGCATTGAAAGCAGGTCTGTGGATCGCTCTTGGGATTGACGATGAACTTTTCGAGACCTTGCCCGCCGCTCGCGATGTGTTTGCTGCCCGGTCCGTGGCAGGACTCACAGCCCGTTTCGCCCGCCATCTTCATGGTGGCGGAATGGAAACGGCCATGGGCGCTGGTGGGGAACTTTTTGAGGTGGTCGGAGTGACAATCTGCGCAGGCGGCGTTGCCGACAAACTTCGCGCCTTCGACCGGCGGTGGAACGGAGGCGGTGGGTGTCAGTGTCGAGCAGGAGATCCACAACGCCAGCGCTGTCATTGGCAACAAGATCGCCAGCCATCGTCCTTTCCTCGATTGGGTTGCCACGCCGGGATAGTAGGTTCGTGCTCGGCGCTTGCCAACCTTGGTCAAAAGAGAACAATCAACGAACCGAACGGAACCAATGAAGATCCTTATCCTGACCAATTACTTTCCGCCGCACATTGTTGATCCGTCGGATGTTCGGACGGAAACGATTTGCGAAGCGTTCAAGGATCGGGGGCACAAGGTGCGGGTGCTGACCTCCACCGGCGGTTCTGCGAAGGAATATGATGATGGTCGGATCGCCCGTTTGTTGCGTTTGAACAACGATGCAGAGCTGGAGATCGACGAACTGGAGGAGATCGAGCAGGCCAACAACAATGCGTTGGGTAAACTGCTGGATGAATTCGAGCCTGACGTCGTTCACGTGTTCAGTCTTCGCGGGGTGGGCAAATCGATCCTTTTGCAATTGCAGGAATCCGAGGTGCCGTATGCGATGGACGTGGCGGATCCGTGGCTGAGGACGGAGTTCATCACCGATCCGTGGCTGGTCTATTGGAACAGTGACCAGGTTTCCTTCATGAAGAAGATGGCGCGCATGGGCGCGTCGATTGCCGGAGCGAACCAGAAGATTCCCACCGCGGCCCTGAACAAAGGCAAACCGATCGGCGGTTTGTTTGCCGCTGACGGCAAGGCGGAGAATACGAAAGACTTCGTTATTCCGCGGCTCTATTTCTGTACGGATCCACTGAAGATCACGGCCAAAGATCAACTGTTTCCCGTGGATCACGCCGAGATGATTCACAGCGCGATCTCGGCGGAGAAATACCATGGCGAACCGTTGGCCGCGACGGAGACGGCCAGCAAGTTTCTGGTGGTGACTGAGTTAAACGAGTCCAGTCGGATCTTTGAAATCACCGAGGCGCTGGGAGCGTTGGTCGCCGCCGGGCACAAGGCTTCACTCACGATTTACGGGCAAGGCACCAGCGACTTCATGTCGATGCTTCGCAACCGGGTGCTGACATCGAAGCTACCCGTCGAGATCCGCAAAGTGGTGAATCCCGGCAAGGAACTTCCGGAGATCTACCGCGAACATCACGGTTTCATTTACGCTTCGGCCAACGCGGAGCCGTTGGTGCCGGCTCCGCTGCAGGCGATGGCCAGCGGCTTGCCTGTGATAATCAACCGGGCGTTCGAGTTGCAGGAGTTCTTCAAGCACCGGGAGAATTGTTTGTTCTATGATTCCGGAGATATTGGTCTGCTCGCCGGCCGAATGTTGGAACTGATCCAAGATGGTGCATCCCGTTTCGAACTCGCCGCGAATGGGCAATCACAGGTCTTGCGGGCGTTCGATGAACTGGACATGTTCGATCGGGTGGAGCGATTTCTCCAGGACACCGCGAGCGGTTGGGACGAACACAAGGCAGCGGTGGCTGCCGAATGATCCCGTTACTCGTGGCGTAGCGCCTCGATGGGATCGAGGTCGGCGGCTTGGGAGGCAGGGTAGATTCCGAAGACGACACCCACAGCTCCGCTGATGCCGAAGGCGATGATCACCGAGATGGGGGTGATGATGGTTTTCATGTCAGCGAAGTGAGAAACCATGATGGGGATGATGACCCCGGCGACCACTCCGATAAGTCCGCCGCCGACGGAAAGAACGACGGTTTCGACCAGGAATTGCGTGATGATGTCCGCCTTCTTGGCGCCAAGGGCGCGGCGGATGCCGATCTCACGGGTGCGTTCGGTGACGGTGGCGAGCATGATGTTCATGATGCCGATACCGCCGACGATCAATGAGATCGCGGCGATGGAACCGAGGACGATGTTGAAGATGCGCTTGGTTTGTTCGGCCTGTCGAAGGAGCTCGATCGGAACGATGATCTCGTAGTCCGGCTTGGCGTGCTTTCCCTTCATCAAGTCCTTGATCTGGGGAACCGCGACCTCAACGGCTTCGGTGGATTCAAATTGGATGGTGATCTGGTGCAGTTGAACCTTCTCGGCCTGGTAGCTGCCGGCGGAGCGGGTGACGATGGTCTCGCCGAAGCGCGACTTGGCGGTGGCCAGCGGGACGTAGACGTTGGCGTCAATGGCGTCGCCTTCGGAATCGCCGGTTTGCGGGCGTTGTTTCTCCAAACCCGTCTCGCGAACGAGTCC
>JBMYQZ010000178.1:0-9115 GCA_049601855.1 Limisphaerales bacterium
CCAAGGGCGCGGTGATGAAAGGGTTCTGCCAGGTGAAGTGGCGCTCCACCCAGTTGCCGAAGATGGTGGCGGACTTGCCGAATTGCAGGCTGAGCCGCCGATGTTCCGGCGGCGTGAAGCGGATGAAGTATTCGTCAAAGCGAAAGTCGTTCACCGCCGCGCCGGGGTCGAAGCCACGATCGTATCGTGCCTGCGCGAAGATGTAGATCGATTCGCCAAGCTCGACATCGGCGAAGAGGGAGAGTCGCGGATTGAAGAAATCGTCGCGCTCGAAGAGCAAGCCCTGCGGTTGACCCTTCCAGGCGTAGCCCTCGAGGTCGACGTGGCTGCTGAAGTCGGCGGTGATCTGGCCGTCCTTGCTCTCGTAGAAAAGGCGATCGTCGATCCAGGCAAAAGGATCTTGGGCTGCGGTCTCGTGTTGAAGCGCGCAGAACAACGCAAGGATCAGAATATTGAAGCGGCCGTTCATGGAAGCGGAGTGGTTTTATTGTTTCTTGGTCTGGCCCTCGAAGGGCGGACGTTGGGGCGCTGAGTTCGTCGCTCCCCGGTTGCCGCCGGAGCGGCTTTCCATGCGGGCGTTGAATTCCTCGGAAGTAATGTTGCCGTCCTTGTCAGTATCAAACTCGTCAAAGCGTTCCTTGATGGGGCCCTCGACTTCATCCTTGGTCAGCTTCTCGTCGCCGTTCTTGTCGAAGCGGGTGAAGGGGTTCCAATTGTTGCCGCGGGAACGACCGCCAGGCGAACCGCCGCCGCCTCCACCGCGTGGCTCAGGTCCTTCTGAGACGATGACGTAGTCGTCCAACTTGGCGTTTTCGTCAGGGCCGTCGAACTTGGCGCCTTCCGCGATCCATTCGCGGATGTCGGTCTTGAATTCCTCGGTCAAAGGCTTGCTCTTCGCGGGCATCTTGTCGGACTCGATGAGTTGCACGAGTATGCTCTCAGCCGGTTTGCCAGGGATGATCACCGGGCCGTTCTCGCCGCCCTTCATGATCGCGGTAAACGTGGCGAGACTGAGGCCGCCCTTGCTATCTTTGATGTGGCAATCCTCGCAATGGGCCTTGAACGCGTAACCCACGTTGTCAGTGAAGCTGACCGGTGCTTTTGCCATGGGTTTGGAGGAACTGGATTTTTGGACCCCGGGCATTCGCGAGGGCGCAGGTGCCGATGGTGGAGGCCCGTTGCATCCGCTGAGAACAAGCGCAAGAGCGAGGGTAATAATCGATTTCTTCATGACAAACTGAACTCGCGCATTGCAACGGAGACCCCGCGGATTGTCCAACGAATTGACTTAACCTTCCGCCGGAAGATCGGGCTCGTCGGCCGGCGGAGTCTTGTCGATTTCCTTGGGCAACCGCGTGCGCCAGATGGCCGCGAGGATACTGCCGATGACGCAGTGGGTCGTTGCGGAGATCGCACAGGGCACGGCGGCCATCGACACGCCGGACGCGCCGGGGAAATGCTTTTGGGCCAAGACGGTGCCGAGGCCGGAGTTTTGCATGCCCACCTCGATCGCAACCGTGCGACGCACGAGTTCTTCATAGCCGAACAGGCGGGCAAAGAAGTACCCAAGCAGGAAGGCCAGTGAATGCAGCAACACGATGGCAAACAACAAGGACAAGCCATGCTCCTTCAAGGCCTCAATGCGTCCGCCGATGATGCTGCCACAGATCAGAGCGATGGTGATCACGGAGATCAGTGGCGCGACGTCCGAGACCGCGTGCACGGCCTTGGGGAAAAGATGATGAATGATCAGCCCGGCAATGATCGGCAACAGGACGACCGTGGCCGTCGTCTGCACCAAGCCCCAAAATGGCACGGGCACGATGGCCCCGGCATAAAACTCCACCAGCACCGGAGTTGCCGCCGCTGCCGTGAAGGTGGAACACATCGTCATCAGCAACGACAACGGCAGGTTGGCCTTCGCCAGATAGGTCACGACGTTCGAGGCCGTGCCTCCGGGACAACAGGAGACCAAGATAACTCCCACCGCGAACTCCGGCGGCAGATTGGTCAGCTTGGCCACCGCCCAGCCGAGAAAAGGCATGATCAAATACTGCGCCGCGAAACCCGTCAGGATCGGCAAGGGCATCTTCGCCACCTTGGCAAAATCCTCAAACTTCAGGGTCACGCCCATGCCGAGCATGATGACGCCAAGGCCCCAGATGATCTTGGGCTTGTCGAACCACGTAAACCACGTGGGTTGAAACATCGCCAGCACGCCGCAGGCGACGACCCAGACCGGGAACAGGTTGGTGCAGGTGCGCAGAAAGTTGGACATGCGCTCAGTTCTTGGCAACGGCGGGGTGGTAGCCGTCGATCTTGAGCTGGATGCGATAGAGGCCGGTGCCGGCAGTGATGTAGAGCATGGCGGATTCCTTGCCGTTGCCGAAGCTGCAGTTGGTCGGCAACGTTTCAGTGGGGATGTAGGCGAGCTCCCTGCCTTGCGGGCTGTAGACGATGATGCCGTGTTTGCTGTTCATGCGAACGGCGGCGTAGATGTTGCCCTTCACGTCGATGGTCATGCCGTCCGTGCCGGTCTCCTGGCCGAAATTGGCGAGCACCTTCTTCTTGCTCGCGTCAGGCCGGCCATTGGGTTTGAGCGGAAAGGCGTTGAGCGTCATGCGGCCCAGCTTGGGTTCGTAGGGCGGGTTCGGACCGTGACGAGAACCGTTGTTGGTCTCCGCGACATATAGTGTCTTGCCATCGGGGGAGATGTGGACGCCGTTGGGTTTCTCGATGTGTTTGGAGCGCAGGACGCGGGTGAGTTTCTTGTTCTCGGGGTTGTAGAGGTAAACGCACATCTCTTCCAACTCCTCGGGCTCGGTGCCGATGTAGCGCGGGTCGGTGAAGTAGATCAGTCCGGCCGGCGTGATCACCAGGTCGTTGGGGGAGAGCAGTCGCTTGCCCTTGAACTTGCTCACGATCGGGGTCACGACGCCGTCCTCCGACACCTTGCAGAGCGACATGTTGCCGCCGTTGGAACCGCAGCAGGCGATGAGCGTGCCGTTGCGGTCGAACATCAGTCCGTTGCTTTTGAAGCTCCTATCAGAAAAGACGGTGGTCTTCTTTGTCTTCGGATCGAAGCGCAGGATCTGGCCCGGTTGGTCGGCCGAGCGGGAGATGTCACTGAAATAGATCCGCCCATCGGGCGCGACGGATACGCCCTCGGTGAATTCACCGTCGTCCCACAACTCCTCAAGCTGGGCATTCGGGGGCAGGATCGCGGAACTGCCGCTCGGCTTATCCGCGGCCAAGGCGGCGGAGGCAAGACTCACGATCAGACTGATGAACAGGTGTTTCATGGCGCGGAGCCTAGCGACAACCACGCGTTGGCGAAACCGAAGAATTGAGGTCCGCCGGGTTGTCGCTAGAGTCAGCCGCATGTCGTGGAAAGTCCTGTTCACCACCCCCGCCTTGATGAAGTTCGGAGACGCCGCCGAGCAGCTGTTGGCCGGGGCCGGTTGCGAACTGGTGAATGCGGTCGAAGGTCATCCGCACTGCGCGGAGGAAATGCGCGGGTTGGTGGCTGGTTGCGACGCGGTGTTGGCCGGCCTGGATCAATATTCGGCCGCGGTGATTCGTTCTGAGGAAGCCGCCGGGGTGAAGATCATTTCGCGGCGCGGAGTGGGCTTCGACCGGGTGGATGTTTCCGCCGCGACTGAGGCCGGAATCGCGGTTGGGTTTACGCCCGGGGTCTTGGACGGCGCGGTGGGGGATTACACGTGGGCGATGTTGCTCGCCTTGGCGCGCGGTGTTCATCGCGGGCACCGCGTGATCGGCAACGGAGAATGGCAATTGTGCTGGGGACAGGACGTACACGGCAAGACCCTCGGCATCATCGGCTGCGGTCGGATCGGACAGGCGGTCGCGAAGCGGGCCACAGGTTTTGACATGACGGTGCTAGGCCATGACGTTGCGCCGAGTCCGCAGGCGGAAGCGCTGGGAGTTCAATTTGTCGAACTGGACGAGTTGCTTGAGCGCAGCGACTTCGTCTCGCTAAATTGCGCGCTGACCCCGGAAACCACCGGGCTGATCAACGCCGAGCGTCTCCATCAAATGAAATCCAACGCGCTACTCATCAACACCGCGCGCGGCGCCATTGTTGACGAGGCGGCCTTGGAAGGAGCGTTGCGGGAAGAACGCATTGGCGGCGCCGCGTTGGATGCTTTTTGCGTGGAACCATTGCCGGTCGATCATCCCTTGCGATCTTGTCCGAATCTCCTGCTCACGCCGCACCAGGCACCCTGCGGAAAGGAAACCGCGGAGCGCCTCAGTCTGGCGGCCGCGCGCAACATCGTGGATCTGTGCCAGGGCCGCAAACCTTCCACCGTCGTAAATCCCGAGGTCTGGGAATCGCCCGCGCTCCGGGCTTTGTTGAAATGAAACACCTTCTTCTTCTACTCACGTTTTCGGTCGTCGGTCGCAGCGCCGAACCGGCTTGGGAATATCTCGACAACGGTCGCGTTCGCCTCGGCATGATCACCAATGCCGCGGCTTGCATTGGCTACTTCGCGGAGAGCAAGACCGGGCGCAATCTGCTCAATCACCATGACAAGGGCCGCTTTCTGCAGCAATCCTGGTACGGCCAACGCGATGGTTCGATGTGGAACCAGAAACCCTGGGTCTGGAATCCCGTTCAGGGCGGTTCGTGGCGCGGTCGGCCGGCCGAGCTGCGGCAGTTCGAAAAGACGAAAACCAGTTCTTACGCCAAGGGACATCCGCGGCATTGGGCGGCGGGCGATCTGTTGACCAATGTCGTGATGGAGACCTGGGTGGAACTGCGCGATGAAGTGGCCGAAATCCGTTTTCGCATGACCTACAATGGATCAACCAAACACCCGCGCACCTCTCAGGAAATGCCCGCCGTCTTCATCGACTCGGCCTTGCCAAACTTCGTCTACTACCGCGGCGACAAACCGTGGTCGGGAGGCAAACTGCATCGGGTTGTTCCCACTTGGCCCAATCAATATGACGAACTGCCCGAGAACTGGGCGGCCTACCTCGATCAGGACGACTGGGGCATCGGCGTCTACAGTCCCGGTTTTGATCGCATGACCTTTTACCGGCACCCGGGCAAGACGGGGCCGGATGGTGGCGGTTGTTCGTATTTTGCCCCGATTACCAAGATGGCGATTACGCCGGGCTTTCAACACGAGTACCGGGTCTACATGACCATCGGCAAGCTCGACGAAATCCGCTCCCGTTTTCAGTCCGTTCGCGATTCAGCTACCCGCTGACGTTTCGTGTTCACGCCACCACTGGTCGGCGTCTTCATGGGACCAAGCGCCGGCGGCTTGGCAGTCGGCCAGCGCCCGATCCAGTTCGCCAATATCCGCGTAGCGATCACGACGTGACTTGGCAAGGCACTTGAGGATGACGGCTTCAAGATCCTCGGGGACTTCGGAGTTCAGATCCGAGGGCGGCTTGGGTTCATCGCGGGCGTGGGCGATGAGAACCTGGACGCGACGCGTGCCGCGGAAGGGGACGTCACCGGTGAGAAGTTTGTAGGCGGAGACGCCAAGTGCGTAGATATCGGAACGTCCGTCAATGGTGTCAGGCGCCTCGGCTTGCTCGGGCGACATGTAGAGCAGCGAACCTTTCATCTCACCGACCTGCGAGAGTTGAATGCTGGATTCATCGTCCTCGAGGGCCCGCTTCACGAGACCGAAATCGAGGAGTTTGGCCACGTCGTGGATGCCGCCTCGTTCGGTGGCGTGGATATTCGCGGGCTTGATGTCGCGATGAATGAGACCGGCGGCATGGGCTTCCTGGAGCGCGGAACAGGTTTGTCGCAAGAAGTGAATGACGCGGGCGGCTGGCAGGGGACCGTGCTCTTCTACCATGGCGTTCAGGTTCATGCCGGGGAGCAGTTCCATCACGTAATAGAAGCGGCCATCTTCCGTATGTCCGAAGTCGTAGATCTCGATGGTGTTCCAATGGGTCAGTCGCGCGGTCGTGCGGACCTCGCGCTCGAAGCGGGCCATCGCGTCGGTGTCGGCGGCTTCCGAGGTGCGGATGAACTTGATGGCGCAGGGGCGCTTGAGCAGGACGTGCTCGGCCTCGAAGACCTCGCCCATGCCGCCTTTGCCGATCTGGCCGCGGAGACGGTATTGGCCAAATTCTTCCGCCTCGACGACGGCCTGGCGCAGGTGGTGAAGCAGGTGCGCGGCATAGGTTGCGGCAATGGCGGCGATAAAGGTTACCGGCAAGAACAGTCCGAAACGATCGGACCAAACCGCTTGACCAAACACGGGATCACGGGCGGCGAAGAACTGCAGGATGGCGAGCGGCATCGCGGCGATGGTGAAGAGGATGATGCTCGCGGATTTCCACGTATGCGGAATGAGGGTGGCGTAGCCAAAGATCAACATCGTCTGAATGGCCAGCAGAAGCATCTTGCCGGCCGCGGCCGACGCGATGTCGCCGTTGTGGGCGAACTGTTGAATGGCGACCACCAACATCGCGTTGACGTTGACGAGGGAGAGGATGATCACCACCGCTTCCGTGCTGCGCAGGGCAAACAAGCCAGTGATCTTGCCCGCCCGGAGGATCAGGTAGGTCACGGCGAAGACGGCTGTCGAAAGGTATTGGAGCCAACCCACCGGCAACGCGGGATGAATCGCCTCGGCCACAAAAGTCATCGCCAGGCCCACCACGAAGAGCAGCACGAGCCCCTGCAATCGGGAACGCAGGAGATCGCGAGTGCCATCGCCCAAGGCCGAACTGCGGCCCTCGACGATCTTGACCGGTCCATGGCTCTTCGGCACCGGTTGCCTCGATTTGGCGCGGGGAACGCGGCTCGGCGGCTGGGTCGCCTGGCCTTCCATGTATTCAGTATCGGACATTGCGAATCCGGACGGCAGCTTTGAAGCAGCTCCGCCGGTGGGTGTCGATGAAGCGGGTTGCAAATGGACGTTATCGTCGTAACCTCGACCGTCCGTACCCCGTCCAATCTACGAACTATCATGAAACATCTCCTCGTCCTCCTGCTTTTCGCCTCGGCCATTTCCGCCCCTGCTGCAAACAAGCGCCCCACCGAGCGGCAGGCGGCCAATGTGTTTCGCACCTATGACAAGAATGGTGATTCCGCGGTCACCGTGGACGAGTGGTTCATGATGCGTCATCTGAAACCCGGCGATCGTTCTTCGCGCGCGCAGTTGGAGACCCGCCGCTTTCAGGAAGCCGAACCCAGCGGCGACAACCGGATGACACAGAAGGAATTTGTCTATTGGTACACGACGGCGCGTTTTTCCAACGTCCGTGAAGGCGGCGCCCGCGGTCCGGGTGATGAAGCCGGCGCAGTCCGGCGCGGTCCTCGTGATGGCGAAGGTGCTGGTGCTCGCGGTCCGCGCGATGGTGAGGCCAACATGAAACGCGGTCCCCGTGATGGTGAAGGTGGCGTGCGTCGTGGTCCGCGTGACGGCGAAGGGGCCGCTCCCCGAGGCCCACGTGATGGCGAGGGTGGTGCCCGCGGTCCGGCCGACGGAGAAGGCGGGCGCAGCGCCGAAAGCGATGGCATTGTTCTCAACGTGAATTCCCGGGGACAACTACTGGCCGACGGTCGCGTCCTGAGCCCGTCCCAACGCGTGAACTATCTTCGCCGGGTGTCCGCCGGCGCCCGAGGGCGCAAGATCTACATCCAGGCCAATCGAAATGCTCCGATGACGAGCATTCAAAACCTGATCCGCGAATGCCAGGTGGCCGGAATGAAAAACCTCTTCCTCAGCTCCGGACGCTGAGCTTCAAGGTAGTTCGGTAAAGAAGCGTTCCCACCTTGGCGACCAGCCGTTGTCCGTATCAAACGACATCACCACGGAAGTGGCACGCCCTTCAATGTCCGCCCGGGGGACGAAACCAAAAGTGCGATAATCAGCGCTGAGATCGCGGTTGTCGCCAAGGATGAGATAGTGCCCCTCCGGCACCTGCACGGGCGGGAAGCGCTTGCGGGCGCGGGCCCTGGGAGTGACCATGATCACACTCTGGTGATCGGGCCGGTGTTCGACCGCAAAACGATGAAGCTGGTTGTGAAACAAGGGCGTGTACTCGAGCCGCTTTTGATTGATGAAGACCTTGTTGCGCATCATGGCGATCTCGTCCCCCGGCAGGCCGATGATGCGCTTGACCATGCGTGTGCCGTCCTGCGGTGAGTAGAAGACCACGATGTCGCCGCGCTGCGGGTCTGCCCACCGCGCGAGCTGCCATTTGGTGAACGGAAACTTGAGATCGTAGGCGAGCTTGTTGATCCAGATCCGGTCGCCGGTGAAGATATTTGGCTCCATCGAGACGGAGGGAACGTCATTCCAATCGCCGAGCGAAGAACGGGCCGGGAGCAGGATCGCGAGAAGGATCGTCAGGAATACCAAGAGCGGCCAGGACCAGCGATAGGGCCGGCGTTTGGAGGCCGGTTTCTCGTCGGTCGACGCCTCAGTTGGCGGCGCAGACGGGGCTGTTTGGGGGATTTCGGGCACTGGCAATTCGAAAAGAACGGCGAATTCTTGTTCAATTCTCGCTTCGATTCCAGCCCCAGCGTGGCCATCATCGGACCTCAAAAAGCCGCTTGCACCTCTTGCGCGCTCAGGTATGGTCCCCGCTCTTCTGGTAGTGAGCCCATCCGACCCGCTCACTCGAATCCCGCACCGCCGAAACCCGAACACAAGAACTGTGCCATGAAGGCAGCCAAGAAAAAGGCCACCAAAAAAGCCGCCAAACCCGCGCCGAAGAAGACCGCCACCAAGAAAGAGGTCACGGCCAAGCCCGCCTCGAAAAAGAAGGCAGCGGTCAAAACTGCAGCGAAAAAAGAGCCTGTAGCAAAGAAAGCGGCCCCAAAGAAAGCCGCGACCAAAAAGACCGTGCCAAAAACGGCGGCGAAGAAGGTTGCCACCAAGCCGGCTGCGAAAAAGAAAGCGGTGACCAAGAAGGCGGCCACTCAAAAAGTGGCCACCAAACCGGCCGCGAAGAAGGCCACCGGTGGATCAGTGAAACCGGCCGCGAAGAAGGCAGCGGTGAAACGCAAGTCGTCGACACCGACAAAGCCATTGTCGGTGAGGCGGAAGTCTTCTGATCCGGCCCCGATGCTCTCCGAGGGCGCCGACGAAGCAATGGAGCTGGTGCGCGA
>JBMYQZ010000179.1:0-2234 GCA_049601855.1 Limisphaerales bacterium
CGACCTTCTTGGGAGCGGCCGCTGCCTTCTTGTTACGGGCGAGCAAGGAGGTGGCCGTACGAACATAGGTGGACTTGGGATATTCCTTCTTCAAGCGCGCCAGTTGCTTTTCGGCTTCGTCCTGCTTCTTCAGAATATTGAGCCCTTGAATGACATGATAAAGCGCGTGCGCCGCGTTGGCCCCCTTGTACCGGGCGGCCAGTTCTTCGGCCCGACGAAAATCCGGGATCGCGTCGGCCCACTTCGAAGTCAGACGGCGGGCCTCCCCGCGCATCATCACGGCAGCCTCGAGCATATCGGTCTTGGGATGTTTGACGAGCAGCTCATTGACGGCCTCGATCGCATCCTTGTGTTCCTTCTGATCGTAGAGGGCCTTGGCCAGATAAAAACGAACCGTGGCATCCGCCGCCGATTTCGGATGGTCGTTCAAATAGCTCTCACAGGCAAAAGCCACCTCGGCGTTTTTCTTGGCTTCGCGAAGATCCAGAATCTTGACGAGATCTTTCAGGGCGTCGGCCGCGGAGGCGGGCACAACAGCACCTAGGATCAAGGTAAGGGCGAGAACGGTTCGGAGCAGACGAGTTTTCATAGAGGGCGTTGTCTCGGATTAATGCAGCAATCGAAGGCGAGGTCAATCGGAGTCGGTAACAAACAATTCACGAATGGCGCTGAGTGGCACGCATTGGCGGGCGACCATCTGGAAGTTTTCCTGTTTACCGTGCGCTTCGTGATAGTAGATCGAGCGCGTGCTCGCGGCCAAACCCACTACGTTACCCGCCGCATCGAACACCGGTCCGCCGCTGGAACCCTTGGCGAATTCGGCCGTGATCGACATCGCCGGCATGGAGCGGTTCTTCGAAATCGGCTTGAAGAAATAGCGGGATATCACCCCGGTCGTCAGGGTGAAATGATTGCCGCTCGGATGACTGATCAGGCTGATGGGACTGCCCACCGGAGGGTTCACATCAGCAAGAGGAACAGGATTCAATTCTATTCCCGTCACCCGGCAGATCGCCACGTCAGCTTTCTCATTCGCAGCCAGCACTTCGACCACCGGAGCCACCTCCCCACCTGCGGTCATGACGAAGAAGGCATGACGATTCGTGGCCGCGATCACGTGATGGCAGGTCGCGAAAACACCATCTTTGGTCAGCGCCACCCCACTCGCGCCACTCGCATGCCATTTCTCGCAACGATCACACTTGTAGAGCCCGCTGACAATCAGGACACCAGGCTGTCGTTGTCGAACCAGTTCGGGCAATTGAAGATGGGCGTCGCGGGACTCCGTCAATGTCACCCGGCAGTTTCGCCGTGACAGCTGCGTCCGCAGTTCGCTTGCAATGGTAAAGCGACCGGCATTGATCAACTTCTCTCCGCCGCTCGCCAGCTTGGAACGCATCAGCCGATCATGGAAAAACGTCGGACCGGCAGAACTGCTCGTGGTAGCCGCCTCGACAGAAAGGCAACCGATCACGATCAACAAGAGAAGCATGCGTTGTGGATTCATCATTTGGTTTGCAGCCAGACAGGTTGAGTGAACGCACCGTTGCCGGCAATATCCCAGATTTCGAGGCGCACCCACTTTCGATCGGCCAGGTCCGCCATGAACTCAAAATCGTCGGATCCAAAGGCATTCCGATCACGGAGCGAGACGCGCTTATGGAACGTCTTTTCCCATCCCCGGATACGATCAGCGCAAAGCTCGGCGGAAAGGTCCACTCAGTCCAAACTTTCACTTTCGAAGCAGTCACCTCGAACCGCGGCAACTACACTTCCCCCGTCGTCACGAAGAACTCTCCGCGACGTAGGACATCGAGAACAGGCTGCCACCCGTCTCGATATTTCGGCAGTTGCTCCAACTTGAGGTAATTCACGTTCATATGTCCCCAGAGCTCACAGTCCGGCTGGATCTTGAAGACATCCACCTCACCAAGGATGTACTTGGGTGCGCCCCAATTCGCCATGTCGTCCTCGAGATCGAGAACGCGCTCGCCGAGACGATCACGCGAAAGATCCCCGGGCATGGACTTCCAGGCAGCTCCCAGGAAACGATCACTTCGATAAAACGGCTCCTGCCGATACGCATCGGGATAACCGGTCGAGCTCTTGATTCGTGCGTGCGCCGTCCACTTCAACCCGTCCTCCAGTTCAAACAGCTTCAACACATCCGCACTATTGCCAACGTTATACACCTTTCCAAACCCGGCGCGGTCTTCCACGAACGGTTCACCACG
>JBMYQZ010000179.1:2244-9106 GCA_049601855.1 Limisphaerales bacterium
ACGGGATCGATTCAGCACCCAATAGACCGGCTTGGGAAAAAAACTGATCCAATGCCCGCCCAGATGAACGTTGGGCTCTTCACCGGGAAGCAGCAGAAAACTGTCGCTCGACAAGCGCTCGCACTCTCGATGCATGAGTCGCAATTGCCGCAGTCTTTCCTCGGTCTTCAGTCGCGGTGTTCGGCCCTTGTGGAATTCAGCCAGGTGCACCAAATCCACCCCCATACGTTCGAACACCTGCTTGAAACCTGGATTGACCAGTTCGGCGGGGATCTCCGATCCCTTCCCGGCACGCTTGCGGCGGGCCATCAAGTCGAGCGTGTGCTCCACGTGGTAATGACTCGTGAAGGTCTTGTAGCCCGGCAGCGGTTTGAATCGATCTCCGCGCGTGAATCGTTTCACCCCATTCATCACCCGAGTATTGGAAGCGCCGGCGAGCAGAAAGAACCCGAGCCTCTGTTTGGTAGCCGGTGGGGCGTTGAACCAGGGCACAAATCGATTGTCGCCATTCAAAGGCTGGCGAATTCCCATGCCTGCCTCGGCCACGCGATCTCGGTAGCCCCTGCCCTGCCAGGTGAAGCCAAAGTTGTCCGCGAAATCCAGGGGATAGAAGTATTTATGAGGTGGAGGGAAGACAGCGACGACACCGGACTTGGAATTGGCGATGATCGTGCGGTGCCGAACGGACAGGGATTCCGCCTTACCCAATGGATCCTTCGAGTTCCATTTGTCTCGGGAATCGATGAACGAAGTGCTCTCCCATGCATCCGGCCGCACGATCCCAGCATCGTAGACGATCGCGCGGGCAGCTTCCTTCGTGGATAAGACCGCCTCGACGTGCACCAGACCACAGCCGGCGTAGACCGTGAATTGGAGCTGGCCCTCGAAACTACCAGCAGTCAACCGGTCGATGATCACCGTCGTCGATTTCCCGGTTGAGATAACCCGAGCGCCGGTGATCTGCAGGCGGGCTCGATGCGTCTGGTAGGGCCGCTTGTTCACCTTGTCGAAAAAGCGAATCCAACCGCGCCGGGGATCCATATCACGACTGCCCACGGTCATCAAAAACACCGGGGCGATTCCGCGCAGAACCGTGTGGCTGGTCCCAATCTCCTCGATCAATCTCTCCGGCTCTTCCAGATTCAACACCAACCGGCGAGGTCCCCCGAGCTCATCCTGCCAGACCAGCCGGAGCCGATCGGCCTTGGATGAAAGAGTCACGCCCGAAGAGTCCCGGAAGGCGCTTGAGTCTATCGGAGCGGCCATCGCCGCTCGCGCCAGGAACAAGATCAACAAACAGTATCGCATCGGGAACCGCCGATGCTCCCGTGATCACCTCGACAAAGCAAGATTCAGACAGACAACGTGGACCGCTCCCGGTGCTTTCGAATGAATTCCGCCAAGACACGATGATTCTTCGGGGCCTGCCCAAAAGACCAACGCTCCTCCTCCGGAATGAAGGCATACCGCTGCAGCTCCTTCATCGCATTGAAAGCATAAACGCTACTCCACGCTCCGCGGTCATAGGACACCAAGTGGGGCCACAGACGAATCTTGATGAGCTTCCAGGTCGACTTGGGGTTGATCCCGCGCCCTCGCTGCGCCCGCTCCCAGAGCAGCGACTTCAACACCCGTGGACTTTCCGCCCCCAATCCTTGGTGAAAGGCCTCGACGAATCCCGCCGCGAGGTGGGCGCAACAGAGCTTAAGATCGCCCCCCTTGAACTGGCGCCGATTCCCATACCATCCCGGGCAACTGCACGAATGGCGCGCCAGGTCGACTTCGAACCCGTGCCGCGCCCCTTCTGCCGCGACCTGCAGGGATAGATCGAGTTGCGGCAGAATGAGGTCCTCCACCTTCACCGCCGTCTCCGGCAATTCGGGTTCTTCCTCCGGCGGCGCAGCAATCGCATGACCTTGACGATCCAACTCTTCAAGAACCCGCCCAAGGTACCCATATTCCGATTCCGATTCCGACACCGAACCCGATCCGAAGATCTTGCTCAGGTGTCGAAAGAGCCGATCTCCCGGCCAGGCATGGCGGGCATCGCGGTTGTCATTCAAATACCCTGCGAGAAGATAGACCTCCTGCTCCGTCAAGGTTCCCGATCCGGCGATGCCGCGGACCAGTTCCACTGTTTCCCGATGCGGCCGGTTTCCCGCCGGCAACGCCCAACCCGATAGATCCTCCTCAAACGGAGATCCAAATAATTCGTCCATGTTAATATGTCTTCGGCTGTTTCCCTGGTTGACCGTTGGGGTGGTCATTCAATCCATCTTCAATGGACCTAACAAGAGCAACCTGACGTTCCTCCAAAACGTAACATTCACAATTAACGACGAACCCTACGGAAGCAGCAGAAGAGACGTAGGGAACTTGCTGATCACGACTTCGCAAGCTCCTACGAACGCGTGATCAGAGGCGCACAAAGACGCGCTTCTGAAAAGCCAAAGCGCAGACCAACCAGATGACGATAACCAAGGCGCAATGTTGGAACAACGGTCCCAGTTCACCGCTGAACATGTCCGTCGCGCCGTGCGTTTGGAACGTCTGGACGATGAACGAACCGGCCAGCGTGAAGAGCAGATACGCCGCGAGACAATTCATACCCACCACCACGAGTGGCATGACCCACTTGCGCCGCTCCAACACCTCCGTGACCCCGTAGAACGCGGCGAAAATCCAGATCACGAAAGCCGCGCTGAACAGCACCCACGAGGGGGTCCAGATACGCGCCACGATCGGCACGAGTGTGATACCCGCAGCCACACCCAAGACCAAACATGCCGCCCCAGCCATCAGCAGCTTGTTGAACTTCGCTTCCTCCCGTTGCTCGGACTGCAACATCTCACCGACCATCAATCCGATCATCATCGTTCCGATCGCGGGAACAAAGTTAAGCGTATGCACGCCCTCGGGATGGGTCACGAAAGCTTCGCTGCGCGGAAACAGATTCAGGAACCAGCGATCAAATTCCGCCGCGAAGTTCAGGTCCTGACTGAACGGTGCCGCCAAGCCGGGAAGAAAATCACTCGGCGCCCGATCCAATTGCGTCATTACCGCGCCGGCTTCCATCCAATGAAAATAGTAGAACATTCCCGCGTAGCAGACGAAGAGCAGTGACAGGTAGCCGACCTGCAGCAAGGGATGCTGACGCCAGAGCAAAAACACCACCAGATAGCCCAAGCCAATCTGGCAGAGGAGGTTCGTGAATTCCCAACGGGTCCCGCCGCCCAGACCGGACGAGATCGCCACTCCCAGCACAATCAGAATTCCGGCCCGACAGGCCGCGTGAATGAGGAGTTGATTCCATTCGTTGCCCGACTCCCATCGTTTGGCGTACGAATAAGGCACGGAGACCCCCACCATGAACATGAACGCCGCCGGCAACAGGTCCCATACCGACACACCCAACCATTCCACGGGCTGAAACATCCCGGCGAGATAACGTAAGGAGGATCCGGCAAATTCCGGGCGGGCCGCGGTCTCGACGACCCCCAACCCGCCCGAGATCAGGAGCAACACCACGAAGCCGCGAAAAGCATCCAAGGCAAGCAGACGCTCGAAGCAAGGATCGTCCTCGGCCCGTTTCTTCTTGCGTGGCTGATGAATCGGTCGCGGCGGCGGTGGATTGTTGATGATCTTTGGCGCCGGTGGCGGCGCTTTCAAGACAGGACGCGACGGCGGAATAATGGCCCGCTTGGGCTTCGGCCGCGGCGGCGGCGGCACCACGCGCGCAACCGGCTGGGTGGAAACGGTCACCGCGGCGGCCTGTTGAGCCCGCGGACGGGGCGGCGGCTTCGGGGAAGACTTTGCGATCGGATTCGACTGCGGCCTCGCCTGTGGTTTCGGATTCGACTGGGCAACCTGCTTTCGCTGAACCGGATTCTGCTTCGCCGGATTTAGTTGGGCCGGCTCTTGCTTGACAGGCTTCTGCTGCTTCGGCTGGACGACTTTCTGCTGTTTTGGTTTCCCGTTGCCCTGCGCCACTGGTGCTGCACCTTTGCCTTGGTGGATGATGATCTGCGGTGGACCGTTCTTGGCTTGGGCCGCTTGCTGCGTCTGCTGTTGCGCCAGTCCCTGCTGTTTCTTCGCCACCTTGGCCTGTCGATAGGCGCGGTGTTTCTTCACCGCGGCCTTGCTGGCCTTGAAAATAAATCTGCCCGTCGCCACCACGCCTTTGGCCGCCAACTGAACCATCCGTTTCTTCTTGGATGGCTTGGTGGTCGGCTGCGGTTGGGGCGCGGCCTTCTGCTTGGCCGCCTTCCCGTTGCCGTTGGAGCCGGGCTTGCTCTTCGCCACGAACACACGTGGCTGATTAGAGGGTGTCGGCGTCGCCTTTTGCGGTGTCTTGGCAGCCGGCTGTTGCGGCTTGGGAACGTAGACCCGCCCTGCTTGTTTCTGCTGGGCCTTTGACTTGCGGGCGGCTTGCCGCGTTTGCCGGGCCGGGCCAGCCTGGCGCACCGCCGGCCCAGGGTTTACCGCACGAGCGGCCGCGGCGGGAGGACTACAGGGCTGCGCTTCAGCCTTGGGTGGATTCTTCTCCAAGCACAGTTTGGGCTCCAAGAGATCCGCCGTTGGCGCGGGCGGAATCACCGACTTATCCCGCCGTTGTTTCGGCGTGAATGATCTGTCGATATGGATGACCCGCGGACTCGGCATGGTTTGTACTGAAGTCTCCCATCGAAACTTCCACCCGTCCACGACGGAAATCGGTCACTGCCTGTTACCAATTTCTGCGCACATCTCGCGCACTCGCTCCATGATCACATCCGCCATGTGCGGCTCATCACCGATCGATCGGGAATACCAAACCCGCTTGCCGTTGCGCTCGGTCGGATTGCGCCAAGTCGGAGTTCCCTCCGCCAAGCGCCGGCGGACATGTCGCTCCGCCTCCCCCAGCAACATGGGAATATCTTCGTAGGAATGCAGCCCGTCGCTGATAAAGAACGGAACCACGACAACATTCTTGGTCGTTGCGAGTTCCCATACGGCTCCAATCAGCGGCTCCTCTTCCATGAAAACAGCGTGCACATCCGCATAGCGATTCTGCCCGCGGATGAGTTCGACCTGATGCTCGATGGCTTGGCGTGAATTCTGATTGTTCCCGGTTCCATGTCCCGCGATGAAGACCGACCGCTCAGATTCGCTCGGCAAGCGCGGATAAGGATACTTCGCAACCACCTCATCAGCCCGGGCGACCAGGACGTCGGTCAGCGACTCGTGTGTCCCCACCGGACCGCAATAGTAAATCGTCTGGCCATTCTCCTCCCGCACGCGGGAGAACTCCGTTTCCCCCTTCCCACAAAACCCCATCTCCCGCGGGATCACCTCCTCCGTGAAGTATCCCTCGCTGATGAACAGCGGCACGATGAACACCCGTTTCGCGAACACGCCCCGCAGCACGCCGCTCAATCCCGGCTCCAGTTTCCAAAACGCCTCCAACACCTGCCCGAACACCCCGCGTCGCCGCAGTTCATCCGCATGTTGATAGGTCGGCGCCGCCGAATCCCCGTTCAAGGTCGAGCCATGCCCGACCAATACCAGCGCCGCATCTGAAAAGTCATCTGTCACAGCGGCAACAATTAGCCGCGGAAACAAGTTCCGGCAAGCGACCGATGGCAAGCCGATGATTGACCCAACTCCAGAACGAACGCGATATTCCCGCTGTGCCCGAACCAACGGAAGCGTCACAACCCTCCACGACCACCGTCCCGTGGGCGGGATTGATCACCGTGCTGCTGACGCTTGGGTATCTCGTCGGGAGTATCGGATTCGCGGGGGAAAAGATCCCGCTCATCTGGCGTTACCAAGGCGAATGGCACAAATTGGTGAAGCAATTCACTGAGGGCGGGTTCAGGCGAAATTCCAACCCGGCCTCGATCAGCGTCGAATGCCGCACGCCAAACTGTTCCATGATTTCGAAACGGTAAACCCGTTCATGAAAACCGCCGGACGCGAGGTGCAGGCGCCACACCCGTTGATCGCGATGACCGGCGTTCATGTTCACCCAGCGGTCGGGTTGAAACCGAGATCGGATTACCTTGGATTTCGTAATCACCACGGCATGGGCGCGCACGGCGTAAAGGCCACCCTCATGAACCTCGCCCTCAACGGTCAGCAACTGAATCAGGCCGTCAACATCTACAACCAGCTGGTCTACGATCGGAACCCGGATTTTGTGGTAGCCCACGGCCGAAGTGATTTCCTCACTGCCCTCTCACCCGTTTCCAAGATTCTGATCTACTCCATCCTCACGCTGGGGATCCTGCACTTCGCCGCCGAAGATTCGCGGGCCTTCGTCTACTTCCAATTCTGATTCAGCAACAATCGCCGGCGTCGGTGCATTTGGAGGCTTTGGTGGTGGGGTCGTAGTCCAAGCCCTTGCTCTCACGCGGATGACGCAGACGCATGCCGGAGCAATCGAAGGGACCGGCATCTTCCATGGCGACCTCTGTTCGCGGCTCGACAAATTCGAAGTAATCGGCGTAGGGCGCCTTCTTGTACAGATTGAAGGTCTTGTCGCAAACCGCGTAACGCTGGCCGCGTTCCATCGCATGACCATCGTCGTCGAGCACCTTCTTGAACGGGCCCTTGTAGATCACGGCTTGGTTGCGCTCGAAACATTCACCTTGTTTGCCCTTCCAGGCCTCGACGGTCACCGACCGAAACTCGATGCCGGCAAATGCGCCATCAACACCGTCGTTGAACGGGGTCAGCTGACGCCGCTGACGAACACCAGATACAGCCCGAGGTAAACCACGGCCAACAGGCGTGTGTAATTGAATGGACTGGCGATGGCGAAACACGCCCAACCGGGCACGAACCAAGGAGATCGCAGGACATTCACCCCCTGCAGCAG
>JBMYQZ010000180.1:0-9071 GCA_049601855.1 Limisphaerales bacterium
GACGTTCTCGAAGGCATTGAGCGCCGCATCAAGGCGGCGCTCAACCGGAACAAGGACGCCAATGTGACGCCCATCCGCAATCGCACCACCGCGAAAAAGAACCGGCCCTCCTTTCGATTCACGAAAGACGGACGCAGCATGGCTGCCGAGACCATTCGGACCAGCAGGCCGACGGAACAACGCCCGGAACGAATCGACGATCCGAAGATCCACCTCGTCCTCCCACCCGGTGGCGGACGGAATCGACATTTGCAGATCAATCTGGGCGGGGAACTTCCGAAAGTCGGTCAGCTACGGGTTCGCATCCTTGCCTCGCGCGACGCGACCGAAAATCTAAACATCCCCATCCTTCAACCCCACTTCGGATTTGGCACGGGCAACAACGGCGTCCTGGATTTCCCTTTTGGCGATGCTGTCATGGTCGATGCCCTGCCCGCTGCTCCGCGGATCTACCAATGGGAAGTGCCACTCTCCGAGATTCAGCGCAATCCACTGCGCAACCAAAACGTCCCCGGCCGCGATTCGACCGAACGCGTATCGCTTGGGAACATCTTCCCGGATGGGGCAGGGGATCCGCCATCCGTTCGCATTCACCACGTGGAAATCGGTTGGCCGATCTACGATCAATGGCCGCCCGCATCCCACCTCCGCATCTTCCCGGAGACAAACACCCGGTTCGACGAAACCGCCCAAGCCCGAAAGCTCCTGACGCAGTTCCTGACGAAAGCCTGGCGACAGCCGGTCGCGGACGCGGATCTGGAACGAATGATGTCCCTCTTCGCCAAAGTCCGGCCGCAGTGCCAGGACTTTCAGGAAGCCGTTGTCGAAGTTCTCGCCGTCGGCCTCGCTTCGCCACGATTCCTCTACCTCGTTCAGAAATCCGCTCCCGGTAAAAGACTCAACGGCCACGAACTCGCCACCCGACTCTCCTACTTCCTCTGGTGCAGCATGCCCGACGACGAACTCCGTCAACTCGCCCAATCCCGGGAATTGCTGAAGCCGGATGTGCTCGCCCAACAAGCCGGCCGCATGCTCGCCGATCCGCGCGCCCGCCGCTTCGCCGAGCAATTCGTCCACCAATGGCTGGGCTTGGAGATGCTCGACATTCTCGCCGTCGACAAGAAGACGCACCCCACCTTCGACACCGTGCTCAAGACCGCCATGCACGGCGAAATCATCGCCTTCTTCGAAACCATCCTCACCGACGACCGGAGCCTCCTCGACTTCATCGATTCCGACTTCGCCCTCATCAATCAGCGCCTCGCCCAGCACTACGGAATTCCGGACGTGCACGGTCCCCGATTTCAACGCGTCGCCCTGAGTCCGAAACACGACCGTGGCGGTCTGCTCACCCAGGCCGGGGTCCTCGCCATGACCTCCAACGGCATCGATTCCAATCCGCTGCGTCGGGGCGTCTGGCTTCTCGACAACCTGCTCAACGATCCGCCCCCACCGCCACCGCCCGCCGTGCCCGAGATCGATGTCGCGGATCCGAACATCATGAAACTCACCCTCAAGGAACGCCTCGAACAACACCGCGACGATCCCGCTTGCATGTCCTGTCACCAGCGCATCGATCCCTGGGGTATCGCCTTCGAAAACTTCGACGCCATCGGCCACTGGCGCACCACTGTCAACAATCGCCCCGTCGATTCCACCGGCGTCCTGTTCAACAACGACGCCCTTGAAGGCATGGCCGGTCTCAAACGTTACCTGCTCGAAAACCGGCAGGATCAATTCGCCGAAGCCCTTGTCCACAAGTTGACCACTTTCGCCCTCGGCCGCCCGCTTGGCTTTGCTGACCGCGCCCACATCACCCGCCTGACGGCCGATTTGCGCCGGCAGGGCGACGGACTCGCCACCCTTGTTCACCTCATCGTGCAGAGTGAAATCTTCCGCACAAAATGACTTCTCCCAACCGCCAACCTGAACCACAGTCCGAGCTTTACGCATGAAGATCTCAACCTTGGATCGTCGCAAGTTTCTTCGCGGAGTCGGCCTCGGCCTCTCCCTTCCGTGCTTCGAGACCTTCGCCCCTGCCGCTCCCGCGCCGAACAAGAAACGCTTCGCCTCATTCTACCTTCCCGACGGCGTGCCCATGCCGACCAAGGAAGATCCCGCCCACGAAAAGTGGAGCTGGTTTCCGCTGCAATCCGGCCGCGATTTCAAATTCACCAACCCGCTGAAACCGCTGACCCCCCTGCGCCAGGACCTCACCATCATCGGCGGCCTCTCCCACCCCGGAGCCCGCAACGTCCACGGCCATTCCAACGCCGACCAATTCCTCACCGGAGCCGTCACCACTCCCGAAGGCGATGTCTACGGCCCCTATCAAAACTCCATTTCCCTCGACCAGGTCTTCGCTGCCCATGTCGGAGACCAGACCCGTTTCGCCTCCCTCATCATGTCCACCGACGGCGGCACCGGTGGTCCCCGTGGTGCCACCACCATGTCCTTCGACCGCACCGGACGCCACCTGCCGGCCGAACACCGACCCAAGCGAATCTTCGACCGTCTCTTCGTCACCGATAGCGCCGACGAAGCCCGCAAACTCGCCCTGAGTACGAGCGCCCTCGACGTCCTCCTCGAAGACGCCCGCTCTCTGCAACGAGACCTCTCCTCCCACGACCAGGCCACGCTCAACGACTACCTCGCCTCTGTTCGCGAAACCGAATTCCGCGTCGAAAAAGCCCGTCGCTGGCTCAGTATTCCGCGCCCCACCGTCAATGGTTCCGCCTTGAATCTGGAAGTCACTCCCGACCTGCCGCGCGATTACCTGCGCACCATGTTCGACCTCATCTACCTCGCCTTCCAGACCGACTCGACCCGCACAGTCACCTACCAGATCGGCCAGGAAGGACAGAAAGGCATCAGTAACATCCTTTCGAAAACCGTCTGCAACGTCCTCGCCCACCAGCTCTCCCACGAAACCCGCAAGCCCGGCGGTTGGGAACGCTTCGGCAACTACATCGCCTTCCTCAACGAACGATTCGTCCACCTCGCCCAACGCCTGAAGTCCACTCCCGAAGGCGACGGCAACATGCTCGACAACACCCTCCTCTACTTCGGCTCCGCCTCCAGCGGCTTTCACCTGTCGAGGAACTACCCCCTCATCCTCACCGGCGGCAAGAACCTCGGCTTCCGCCACGGCCAATTCCTGCGCTACGGCGAAGCCCCGCCCCGAAACATCCCCATGAGCGACGCCGGCTACCGCACGGAAATGGACTACACAGAACTCCCCCTGTCCAACCTCTACCTCACCATGCTGCACAAGCTCGGTGTGGAAGCCACCTCCTTCGCCGACAGCACAAGAACGCTGTCAGAGGTCTGACGAAACGGTTCGACATTTCAGTATCCTGATCGTCGTTCTTCTCTTGAACTACGGAATACTCGAAATACGCGAATAAGAGTTTCTCCATGATCTGCAGACTCGTAGCAGCCGACGTGAGGAGGCTCAATCGTACCCTTTTCATTCAGAACCTGCCAACGAACGTGCGGCTCGGCTGCTTTGAGATACCGCTTGTTCCCTGGTTGAACCCCATGCTTTCAGGTGCCGTTGCGGCAATCCGAGGTACATCAGCGTAATTCTTTCGGCAAATGGCCTTCCTTGCCGGAGAGTTCTCCTGAATGGATCCATTGGACCGCGACCATCACGATCAGTTTCTTCGTCTCTATGTTGAGCATGAGGAGTCGTTGCGGGGATTTGTGCGGTCGTTGGTGCCGACCCTGGAGGATGCGCGGGAGGTGATGCAGGAGACGGCCAGCGTACTTTGGCGGAAGTTTTGGGAGTTGGATTCGCCGGAGGATTTTCGGCGCTGGGCGTTTGGCGTGGCACGGTTTGAGGCGTTGGCGTTTCGAAGGGATCGGGCGCGGGATCGGCATGTGTTCAGTGAGGATCTCATTTCGATGCTGGAAGCGGAGGCGGCCGAGGCCGGCGAACAGGGCGATCGGGAGGAACAGGCTTTGCAGGGTTGTTTGCAGAAGTTGCCGTCGGCGCAGCGAGAGTTGGTGGAGGTGGCCTATGCGCCGGGAGTGCGGATTGATGAACTGGCACGAGACGCAGGGCGCACGCCGATGGCGCTTTACAAGTCGCTGCATCGGATTCGGATGGCGTTGGCGGATTGCATTCAACGCTCGCTCAAGCAGGAGGAGGGTTTGGCGTGAACTCGAGTGAGGAGCACACGGATTTGGTGGGGGGTTACCTGAGCGGTCGGGCGACCTCGGAGGAGACACAGAAACTGGAGAAGCTGATGTTGGAGGATCCACAACTGCGGGCGGATTTTCTGGCCTGCGCGCGAGTGGATGCGGCGCTTCCGGGAGCGGTGGGCGAGAAAGGCGGTCTGGTGGAGTTCGAGTCGGTGGCGGCGACCGGATTTGCCTGGCGACGTTGGTTGCCGACGGCGGTCGCGGCTGCATTGCTGGTCTTGGCGGGAGGGTTGTTGTGGACGAATCAGCGGCCGGTGAAGCCTCAGTTCGTCGCGCAGTTCGGCAAGTTGGTTCATTGTCGCTGGGTGGATGCGAATGCGCGCGTTGCCGCGGGCGACGCCATTGCCGGCGGGCAACGGATCGAGTTGTCCGCGGGTTCGGCCGAGGTGCTTTTCAAGTCGGGCGCAAAGCTGAAGCTGGTCGGGCCGGCGATTGTTGAGACCCGGACAGCGAACAGCGTGTTTCTGACTTTGGGCGAGGCGCATCTGGTAGCGGAGACGGCGGAGGCGAAGGGATTTATTGTCGAGACGCCGAATTCGAAGTTCGTGGATATCAGCACGGCGTTCACCGCGACGGTGTCACCTGACGGACTCAGTCGTCTGGAGGTCACTGAGGGCGAGGTGGATGTGGAAGGACTCGGGAAGTCGAGTCGCCTGAGGGCTGGGGAAACCCTTTACGTGGAACCGGGCGAGCGTCGGATCATTACTCGGATCGAACCTGGCGATGGCACGGCGGAGTTTCGTTTCCCCACCATTCCGCCTCCCAGCCGGGAAGACATTGCCGATCAGGCATCGGGGAACGCGACGATTCGCGTCGTGCACGGCGAGCTGCAGATTGAGCCCAAGCGAAGTGGATCCGCATCCGTGCTGATCGACGGCGCAGGTCAGGCGAAGCAGGATTCTCCCAGTGAGTCCGCGTTCTTCAGAGCGCGGCCCGGCGGGAGCTTTCTGATGGATCTAGGGCGCGCGATTCCCATCAGTCGGATCAATTCCTATTCGTGGCATCAACACCAGGAGATCGAGGAACATCGCGAGCGGGCCCGACAACGCTATGTGCTCTACGGCTACGCCGGTGACGAATTGCCTGACCTCGACCCGCCGCCAAGGGAGTCCGGCTGGACGCGGATCGCGCGGGTCAACAGCGACCGATTCTTCCGGGTGAACGAACGACTCGACCGCCCCGCTCAACAGGCTTGTTCCATCTCCGCCGCAGAAGGCAACATCGGCCGCTTTCGATATCTCCTCTGGGAAGTGCGAGAGTCGACTTTCTACGGTGAGTTCGATGTGTATGCCGGGTCGGTTGACTAGCCGCGGATTGAATGTGAATGCAAAGCTCCAAATGAAGATATCGCTTCTACTGATGATGGCCGCGATTTTGGCCGTGGAACCATCAGGCGCTTGGGCAGCTAAACTCACTTCCCTCTCTCCGGGAGTGAATGAAGTTCTGATCCAACACGACGGTCAATCAAGGCGACTGCTGGTCACCACCCCGAAGACCTTTGGTCGCCAAAAAAACTATCCAGTCCTGTTTTGCTTTCATGGAGCGGGAGGCAAAGCCGATGGTCAAAGCAGACGGTGGAGTCCTCACGCGGATCGGCGTGGTCTGATTGTCGTCAGCGCCGAGGCGGTGCAACCTCAGGCCAAATGGAACTTCAGGAACAAATTTCACGCCGAAGAACATGACGACCTCGGATTCGTATTGAAAGTCGTTGACATGTTGCTGGCGAACAAGATCGCTGATCCGAAAGCTATTTATGCCACCGGGCATTCCAGTGGCGGTCTGTTCTGCTATCGGCTGGCCAAGGAAGTCTCCGAGTTCGCCGCCTTGTCCCCAATGAGCTGCGGCATGGTCAAGGGCGCGCATGATCCGGGGGAAGGGACGAATCCCGTTTCGATCCTGCAGGTCATTGGGGATCAGGACAAAAGCTACCACGGATCAACCAACCCGAAAGTGACAATGTATTCGGCAGTGAAGCGCATCGATGTCTGGCGAAGGTTCAATCGGTGCCGACCCGATCCGGTGGTCGTGAAAAAGGGGGAAGAGGTGATTGTCTATACCTATGCCAATCCGTCTGGCATCGAAGTGGCTTTTTGCAAGGTGGAAGGACAAGGCCACCATCTCAGACGGGATCTCCGGGATATTGGAGATTCGATTGCCTTGGAGTTCTTGCTGAAGCACAAAAGAAAGTAGCAGGTCCAGTATCCATACTGGGCCGTCGCGCTGCGACCACCCGCATGAAACAAATCAATCAAATCCTCCTTGATGTCCTTCCGTCTTCGCTTCTTTGCTTCGCCGTGACGTGTTTCGCCTTTGTGGTTAACGTTTCCGTGGCTTCGAAGCCCAACATCATATTAATTTTGGCGGATGACATGGGTTATGGCGATTGCACGGCCTACAACCCGGAGTCGAAGGTTCCCACGCCGAATATCGACCGCTTGGCGAAAGCGGGTTTGCTGTTCACGGATGCACATTCCGCGAGCGCGACCTGCACTGCTTCGCGTTACGGGTTGCTGACGGGGATCAATCCGGCGCGACGGGGTGTGGTCAACGGGATCTGCGCGCTGGGACCGGTATTGGAGGAGAAGGAAGTCACCGTTGCGGAATTGTTGCAGCAGCAAGGTTACGTTACGCGGATGTTCGGCAAGTGGCATCTGGGATTCGAAATGAAACCGGCCAAGCCGCGTCCGGTCTATGATTTCGCGAAGCCCTTCCAAGGCGGCCCGATGGATCATGGCTTTGATTCGTTCCTCGGCTTGCGCCAAGCCGTCAGCGGCGCGCCCTACTTCTACATCCGCGATCGCAACGCGGAGGCTGAACCAACGGAAACCACCAAGGGCACGAAGAACAGCGCCAAGTCCGCCGGTAAAGATTCACGAACGGCTTATGGGGCGGGCGCCATTGCGCCCGGTTTCGTGCCTGAAGAATGCAACGCGCGCTTGAACGACGAAGTCATTCGAACGCTTCGCACGCACGCCGCGATGGGGGACAAAACGAAGCCTTTGTTTCTCTACTACGCCATGCTGCAACCGCATACGCCCTGGCTCCCCGAAGAGCGGTTCGTCGGCAAGAGCGGGGCCGGGCCCTACGGCGACTACCTCGTGCAAATGGATCACGAAATGGGTCGCGTTCTCCAGACGCTTCGCGAAACCGGACTCGACCGCGACACCCTTGTCATCTTCTCCAGCGACAACGGAGCCTTGTGGTCACGATCCTACATCGAGGCGACCGGCCACCGCGCCAACGGACCGCTCGCCGGCGGTAAGGCCCGTCCGGAGGAAGGCGGCCATCGCGTTCCCTTCATCGCTCGCTGGCCCGGACGCGTCCCCGCCGGAGCCCGGACCGATGCGACCATCAATCACACCGACTTCCTCGCCACCTGTGCCGAACTGCTGGCGGTCAGTCTCAAGCAGGCCGCCCCCGAAGCCGCTCAGGACAGCCACAGCTTTCTAAATGTCCTGCGGAATCCCGCCACTACCCACGAACGTCCACCGATGTCCGTCACTCCCCGGGGCTTTCGCCACGGTGATTGGAAACTGAACTTCAAACCCGCACGCGGCGACGTACCGGAAGCACGCGAAATCGACCAGGCTTCGCTCTACAACCTTGCCGAAGATCTCGGAGAAACGACCGACCTCACCGGATCACAGCCCCGTCGAAAGTCCCAACTCTTCGCCGCCTTCCAAGAATACTACTCCACCCTGAAGTTGAAACCCTTGGCCGAACAGGTCCAGGCCAGCAGAGCCAAAGCGAAAACACGTTCGAAAACCAGACCGACTCGCAAATCCAAGACCAAGGAGAAGGATCGGGATGAAATTCGCTGACAACGAACGGCGCTGTTGAACTGGTGAACGCAGATTAAATTCCTGCAGATTCGTGCTCAGTCAATCAGCTTTTGCTGCCGTGCGCCCATCTTGATATTGGACAATATCCCCAAATGCGATGATCAGGGATTGGGTCATACGAAACCGAGGATGACAGGTGATTTGGGCGTCAAAAAATGCGATAGGCCTTGCCTTCCCACTCGCATTGGAGGGCGGGATCATTGGCGGAGTTTGCTGGATGGGTGTTCCTTGTAACGTTTGTCGTCCGGCTTGGGGCCAAGGCGCGTGACCGTCACGTATTTACGGAAGGCAGTCCGGTAGCTTTCGGCCCATTCCACGTCGCCCATGGCCGCGGGTGTTCTTTGGCAGCACTCCAACACTCCATTCCGCTAGCGATTCCAGGTTTCAGCGATTTCGATGACGCGCTTTTGAAAGTTGTAATCACGTGCCCGTCCCTCGCGGTCGTACTTCGCCTCCAGGATCAGGCGCAGATAGTAGTAGGCCACATCACTCTGCGGATCGAGCTTCACGGCTTCCTTCAACCGCTTGTCGGCCTCACTAAATTGCCCCAGTTCGTAGTAGGCCTTGCCATCACGAACCAAGGTCATAACTGTCGCCTTTTTGTTGCGGTGGCTTTGAATGGCCGCCTGAACTTCCCGGCTGGGCACGCGCCCGATGTGCGCCTTCCGAACCTTCTCGTTGGACTCGCGAAACTTTCGCAAACGGCGGTTGTCCGGATCGTAGACCTGCGCCTTGGCGGCCACCTCGTCGGCTTCCTTGAAAAAATCCTGATCCTGCAATGACCGGGCCAGGCGAAGATTTGAGTAGACGATTCCTTCGCGCGCCTTGGTGACATCCTTTGCGATCGCTTTGGTGTTGCCGAGCTTGCGTCCCAATCGAATCGCTTCCTCATACAACAATGCGGCTGAAACGAATCGTTTCGATTTCCGATGTTCCTCCGCCCGCCTGAGGTTGAGATCCATCACCATCCGCGTCTCCGCCCGCCTGAGCGCTTCCAATTCAGCCGCCCGGATCGGATCAAAA